>NZ_JAVFVX010000120.1:9943-20554 GCF_033441795.1 Streptomyces sp. ADMS
TTACTCCGTGACCGTCACCCCCGCTGGTGTTACTCCGTGACCGTCACCCCCGCTGCTGTTACTCCGTGACCGTCACCCCGCTGCCGTCACCCCGCTGCCGTCACTCCGCTGCCGTCACTCCGCCGCCTTCCACTCCTCGGGCCGCAACGGCGGTCCGCTCAGCGGTGGTTTCAGCGGGCCGATCGCCGCCGCCAGCAGGACGCTCGGCGCCAGCAGTACCTCCGCGCCGCGCTCCAGGGACGTCACGTCCGTGACCCGGCGCGCGATACGGCCGTTGCCCGTGGCCGTGCGCATCAGGCGGCCCACGTAGGCCGCCAGCAGGCGGTCCCGCAGGGTGGGGCCCTTCTCCGTGGCGCCGGGGTAGAAGATGTCCTGGCTCGTCGCGAGGTCCCAGGCCGCCGCGACCGGGCGGGCCACCGCCGTCTGGATACGGCGGGACAGACCGGGGGTGCCCCAGCCTTGACGGTCGATCACATCTCGTAGGACCACGGCACTTTGGGCCGCCACCGACATTCCGTGGCCGTAGATCGGGTTGTACGCGGCCAGCGCGTCGCCGATCACCGTGAAGTTCTCCGGCCAGGCGGGCATCCGCTCGTAGTAGTGCCGTCGGTTCGACGTCGTACGGGTGACGGAGACGTCCGTCAGGGGTTCCGCTCCCGCGAGCAGGTCGGCGATCACCGGGTGGCGCAGCTCCTCACGGGCGAAACGCGTGAACTCCGCGCCGTCGGTGGGCGGTTCGCTGCCCCGGGTACCGGACAGGGACACCAGCCAGCAGCCGTCCTCCATGGGCATGAGGACGCCCGCCCTGCCCGGCCCGGTCCCCATCGGGTCCGCCTGGACGTTGACCACCGGGTAGCCGTGCCGGGCCGGTTCGGGCGCCCGGTAGACGCGGCTGGCGTATGCGAGCCCGGAGTCGACCACGCGGCGGGGCGGTTCGGGCAGCCCCAGTTCGCGCAGCCAGTGCGGAGCGCGCGAGGCGCGGCCGGTGGCGTCCACGACCAGGTCCGCGTGCAGTGTGAGCCGGCTGCCGTCGGCGCCGCGCACCCGCACCCCGGTGACGGCCTCGTCCGTGCCCTCCAGACCCAACACCTCGGCGTGCTCCACCAGTTTGATCCGGTCGTCGTCCAGGATCTGGGCGCGGACGGTCGCGTCAAGCAGGTCCCTGCCGCACAGGTACACGTGGTGCGACTCGGGCCACCGCCGGAACCAGCCCTGCGGCGCCAGCGCGACCATGTCCGTGGTGACAGCCAGCCGGTGCGCACCGGCGTCGAGCAGCAACTCGCCCACGCCTGGCACCAGTTCCTCGACGGCCCGGGCGCCGCCGGACCACAGCAGGTGCGCGTGCCGGGCCTGTGGCAGGTTTCTGCGCGGCTCGGGGCCGTCGGGCAGGACGTCGCGCTCGACGACGGTCACCCGGTCGGCGAACCCGACCAGGGCACGGGCCGTGAGCAGCCCGGCGAGCGATCCGCCGAGGACGACGGCGGATCTGACGGACGGTCTGGCGGCAGGTCTGGCAGGGGAGTCGACGGTAGTCGGGCGTTCACTCATGTACGTGCAGGCTCTCTGCTGGGGCGGTCGCAAGGGTGCGCACCGCCTCGATCTCATCGGGGTGACTCAGGACCTCGGACACGGCTTCGATGCTCTGGAGCAGGTCCGTGAGCAAGTCCGTGCCGTGGTCCGTGACTTGGGGAGAGGGGAGACGGCACTGCGCGCGCGCCGCGATCGCGTCCCGGATCGTCACCGCAGCCGCCAGCGCCTCCGCCCGGCGCGGCCCGTACCCCAGCTCCTCGGCGGCCCCGTACGCCCGCCGCCGCAGTTCCTCGTCGAAGTGGCGGGCGAGTTGGAGCAGGGCGTCGCGGATGAACGTCTCGCGGCGGGTCAGCCGCAGTTCCGGGGTGGCCCGCACGGAGAAGGGGACGCCTCTGCCGGTGGCGGTGCGCAGGAGGTCGTACAGCGGGCCGAGCCGGGAGTGGTCGCGGCGGATCCGCCAGCGGTCGCGCAGATACTGGCCGGCGTGCGGCAGCACGAACCCCGTCGCGATCAGGACGGCCGCCACGCCTGCGGCGGCCGGGGCCAGCTCCGTGGAGAGCGGGTCGAGGTCGCGGCCCGCCCAGCGGGCGACGACGGCCGTGCCCTTCGCCGCGTCGAACACCAGGTTGGCGGCATAGCCGACGGCCAGCGACTGCAGGCCCCGGCGCAGCCACACGTCGAGTCCGGCGGTGTGGATCCAGTTCCGGATCAGCCGGTACGTCAGGACGCAGGACGTGGTGTGCGCGAGCAGGTAGACCACGATCAGCTCGCGCATGAAGGGCGTACGGGCGTAGTACGTGTCCAGGTCCCGCCGACGCTCCACGGGTGCCTCCGCGAGCCCGAACAGCGCCCACAGCGCGACGATCACGCCCGCGTGACCGACGGCGACCCACCGCATCGCGCGACGAGCCCTGGCCGATCTCGCCGAGTGGCCGGTGTGGCCGCCGCGCCACGCGATCATCAGCAGCAGACTCGCTCCGCAGAACGCGATGAGCAGGCTGTACACCAGGGGCGCCGCGATGTTGGGCACGCCGGTGACCCGGTTGGTCCAGGCGATGCTCGGCGGCGCCGCGAAGACGAAGATGCCGCAGGCGAGCAGCAGCAGTCCGCCGGCCGCGCGCCGCAGCGGGTCCCGCCACAGCCTCACGATGCTGGGCAGCTTGAACACCAGAGCGGCGGCCAGGACCGCGATCGGTGTCCCGAACACGAGGACGGGGTACGGCTCGCCGGGGAAGCCGGAGGGGTTCATCGCCGTGCGTTTCCGCTTCCCCGGCCGCGATACCCCAGGGAGGCCTGCACGCCGCTGCTGCCCGTGCTCGCCTTACGCTCTTCCACCCATGGCCGGAAGACGGTGGCGAGGCGGTGGCCGAACTCCTCGGCGTCGGCCTCCTCGGCCTTGCGGGAGCCGTTGCGGGCGGCGACGGCGAGCGCCCGGTCCTGCCCCCACTGTTCGTCGGCGAGCACTCGGGCGGCGGTCGCGCCGACGCTGTGGTGGTGACAGTGCCCGGCGTGGAGATGCCACAACTCGTGTCCCAGGATGACGAGTTGCTGCACGGCCTCGGCGCGCTCCTCGACGATCACGAGGTCGAATTCGTGGAACTCCACCCAGAGACCGGTGACTTCGATCTCGTCGGGGAAGCGTTCGAAGCGAAGCTCGACGCGCCGTCCACGTCGCTCACTCATCTCCTCGCACAGCGCGCGGCACAACTCGCGTACCCCGGAGGGGCCGTTGTTCTGCTCCCGCAGCGCCGCATCGAGCGCTGAGGTCAGATCGCGCATCGCACCCCGGGTCCGGAACCGGTGCGCGGCCCGGGCCGGCAGCAGAGCCGCCAGAACGTCCCTCGTCACCCCCCTCGGTGTCATCGGTCCGTCTCCTCGCCGCCGCTCAGCAGCCCTTCGAGCATCACCGCGAGGGCCTCCTGCTTGCGCGGGGTCAGCCGTCGGCCGCGCAGGGCCAGCGTGACGACGCCGTGCCGGGTCGCGAACCGGACCAGCGGGCCGTCCTCGGCGCCGCCGAGTTCCGCCAACAGGCGATGGAGCTCACGGTTCAGGACGATGGGCGCGGGGTCGGTGAAGAAGCCGGTGCCCTGCTCGACGCCGAAGAACGCGGCGAGCGCGGTGAGGTCGGGAACGTTCGGCATCTTCTTGCCGAGGAGCAGCTGGCGGGCCCACTCGGGGCTGATCGACAGGGCGTCCGCGACCTCCTTGCAGACCTCGCTGCGCTTCCTGCCGCTTGCCGCGAGCCGCGTCTCATGGAGGGTGCGCACCCGGCGCCGGATGCGGTCCTCGATGTCGTCGGCCGCCGGCTGTGCGCTCTCGGTCAACAGGGCCTGGATCTCGCCCTCCGTGAGAGCCGTACGGGCCGACAGGCCTTGTACGTCCAGGACTTCGGCGCGATCGAGACGTGCCTCGGCGATGCGTTCATCGAGGCGCGCGAGGGTGTCGGAGAGGGTCTCCCGAAGGGGAGACGGGGGCTCACTCACGGGCCGACCTTACGCGTCGGGAACCCCGCGCACCAGGGAAATCCAACGATCGTTGGAGCTCCCGGAACGATCGTTGGGCGCACACGCCATTGACGTGCGGGCACTCCAAAATTACGGTCCTGTTCGAAGTTACGAGCGGACACCGATATACCGAACGCCGTACGCAGAATGTCGGAGAGGAACCCATGTCCCGCACCGCCCGCTTCACGATCGACCCCGCCTTCACCGTGGGCGAGGTCGACCCCCGTCTCTTCGGATCCTTCGTCGAACACCTCGGCCGCTGCGTCTACACCGGTGTCTTCGAGCCCGGTCACCCCGCCGCCGACGAAGCGGGCCTGCGCACGGACGTGCTGGAGCTGGTCCGCGAACTCGGCGTCACCGCCGTCCGTTACCCCGGCGGCAACTTCGTCTCCGGCTTCAACTGGGAGGACTCGGTCGGTCCGGTCGAGGAACGCCCTCGCCGGCTCGACCTCGCCTGGCGTTCGACGGAGTCCAACCGCTTCGGGCTCTCCGAGTACATCGACTTCCTCCGCAAGATCGGCCCGCAGGCCGAGCCGGTGATGGCCGTCAACCTCGGCACCCGGGGAGTCGCCGAGGCACTCGAACTCCAGGAGTACGCCAACCACCCCTCAGGCACGGCCCGTTCGGATCTGCGCGTCACCCACGGCGACAAGGACCCCTTCGGCATCAGGGTGTGGTGCCTCGGCAACGAGATGGACGGTCCCTGGCAGACCGGCCACAAGACCGCCGAGGAGTACGGCCGGCTCGCCGCCGAGACCGCCCGCGCGATGCGCCAGATCGAGCCGGACCTCGAACTCGTCGCCTGCGGCTCCTCCAGTCAGGGCATGGAGACGTTCGCCGAGTGGGAGGCGACGGTCCTCCAGGAGACGTACGACCTGGTCGACTACATCTCCCTGCACGCCTACTACGAGCCCCACGACGGCGACATCGACTCCTTCCTGGCCTCCGCCGTGGACATGGAGTCGTTCATTGACAACGTAGTCGCGACCTGTGACCACGTCGGCGCCCGCCTCAAGTCGAAGAAGAAGATCAACCTCTCCTTCGACGAGTGGAACGTCTGGTACATGACCACCCGGCCCAGCTCCCAGCCGGCCGAGGACTGGGCGGAGGCCCCGCGCCTGCTCGAAGACGTCTACTCCGTCACCGACGCCGTCGTCTTCGGCTCGCTCCTCATCGCCCTGCTCCGGCACGCGGACCGCGTCACCGTCGCCTGTCTCGCCCAGCTCGTCAACGTCATCGCGCCGATCATGACCGAGCCTGGCGGCCCGGCCTGGCGCCAGACGACGTTCTTCCCGTTCGCGCAGGCCAGCAAGTACGGGCGGGGCGAGGTCCTCGACGTACGGGTGGACTCGCCGACGTACGGGACGAAGAAGTACGGCGAGACGGACCTCCTGCACGCCACCGCCGTACGCGCCGCCGACGGCACGGTCACCGTCTTCGCCGTCAACCGTGACCGCAACCAGCCGCTGCCTCTCGAAGTCGCTCTGAACGGTCTGGAGCTGACGTCGGTCGTCGAGCACAGCGCGATCGCCGACGCCGACCCGGACGCCCGCAACACCCTGGACGACCCGGAGCGCGTCACCCCGCACCAGGCCACCGGCACCACCCTCCAGGACGGCAGGCTGACCGCCGTCCTGGAGCCGCTGTCGTGGAACGTGATCCGGCTGGCCTGAGATCCCCACCCGCTGTTCACCGGCCGGGGGAGGGGACGACCGTCACCGGAACTCCCCCGGCCGCACTCTCCAGCGGCGTCAGCCGTACCTCCCCGGGTCCCGACACCGTCCTGCCGTCCGAAAGCACCGCCAGGGCAAGGGTGTTGGCGCCCCGGGTGCGCAGGATGCCGTTCGGCAGGGCGAAGAAGTGCCGGGGGCCGACGTCGTTGACGTACCGGCCCATGTTCCAGCCGTTCGGAACGACCCGGACGCGGTACGCGCCCACCGTCCCCGGACCCCGGCAGATGCCGGCCCGACCCTTCCCCGTACAGCCAGTGACCTTCGCCGATCTGGCGGCCGGGGAGCTGCCGGAGCCGGGGCGGGGACTGGCCGAGGAACCGGCCGCCTGGGACAACCCGTGGATTTCCTGACTTTCCAGCCTTTCAGGGCCGTTTATTGTGCTCCATTGGAGCGATCGCAAACCACTTTGAAGGATGCAGTTCCGGTTTGATTGTTGACGCCCTTCACTCTCCCGATACCTTGACCCCTGCATGTGCAGGTAATGGGTGGGGTCTAGGTGAAGGGTGTGCAGACGGGGATGAGTTTGCTGAGATCGCGTCGAGGGTGGGGCATCGGGGCCGTAGTGGCCGCCGGAGTGTCCGGGGTTCTGATCGTGCAGGGCGTGAACGGCGGCGGCGCGAACGGCGCGGCCGACGACGGCAAGCCGGCCTCCGGGCCGATCGCGAGCGAGGAGTACGCGGCGGCGCTCAAGGTCGCCGCCGACGGTGACTCGGCGACACTGGCCAAGAAGGACACCAAGCCGTTCAGCATGCTCGGCGTCACCTGGTCCGACCCGTCGGCCACACTGGCGGGCAAGGTCGAGGTCCGCACCCGCGACGCCGGCACCGACAACTGGTCGTCCTGGCTGGAGCTGGGCACGGACAGCGGACCCGGCGAGGAAGGTGCGGCCCGCGCCGGTACCGACCCCGCGTGGGTCGGCGCGTCCGACGGCGTGGAGGTCCGGGTCGACGGCAAGACGTCCGCGGAGCTGCCCGAGGGGCTGCGCGTCGACATGATCGATCCCGGCACCGGTTCGGTGTCGGATTTGGAGCCGGCGGGATACGCGGCGGCCGCGAGCACCGAGTCGCCGGACGCGAGCGCGACGCCGACGGAGGTGACCGCCGCACCCTCCGTCTCCCCGACGGACGGCACGGGCACCCCCTCCGCGTCCGCGAGCACCTCCGCGTCTCCGTCCGCGTCCGCCTCCGAGTCCGCGTCGCCCAGTGCCTCGCCCTCGACGTCCGCGTCCGCGTCGGCCTCTGCCACGCCGTCCGCCCCGACGAGCACCGGTCCCACGGCCCCGCCGTCCATCGCCCCCAAGCCGCCGATCACCTCAAGGGCCGGCTGGGGCGCGGACGAGTCGATGAGCCCCGAGGCGCCGGACTACCTGGCCAACGGGATCAAGGCGGTGGTCGTCCACCACACCGCCGAGACCAACGACTACACGTGCGCCCAGTCCCCGGCAATGATCCGCGGAATCTACACGTACCACGTGAAGACGAACGGCTGGAAGGACATCGGCTACAACTTCCTGGTCGACAAGTGCGGCACGGTCTTCGAGGGCCGCAAGGGCGGGGTCGACAAGCCGGTCCTGGGCGCGCACGCCTACGGCTTCAACACCCAGACCACCGGCATCTCCGTCCTCGGCAACTACAACCTGGTCGAGCCGCCGACGGCCGTGCTGACCTCCGTCGCCCGCGTCGCCGCCTGGAAGCTCGGCCAGTACGGCGTCAACCCCGGGCCGACGGCCACCACCACGCTCACCGCGGGTGCCGCCGGCAACAACTTCTACGGCACCAGGAAGTCGTGGAGCACGGGCACCCAGCTCACCTTCCCGACCATCCACGGCCACGGCGACGGCTACGCCACCGAGTGCCCGGGCTCCAAGCTCTACGCCCAGCTGCCCGCCATCCGCAGTCACGCGGCGGGGCCGGTCGCCGGCCTCACCCTCAAGTCGGTCACGGGAGCGGGCACTTCGGGTGTGCGGACGTACACGAAGTCGGCCATAACGGTCAACTGGTCCGCGACCACACCCGCCGCCCTGATCACGAAGTACGAGGTGCTGGTCGACGGAGAGGCCGCCGCCACCGCCGCCGGTACGGCGACCTCCGGGAAGGTGAACCTGGCGCTCGGTACGCACGCCGTGTCCGTACGGGCCACCCACATCTCCGGGAAGACGACGACCACCGCAGCCGCGACCGTCGTCGCCGAGACGACCGCGCCCACTTTCACCACCGCGCCGAACCTCTCCCTGCGCACCGGCACGGTGAGCACGACCGCCGTCCCGGTCACTCTGAAGTGGAAGGCCACGGACACCGCCGTACTGAAGGAGGTACGTCTGACGGCCCCGGTCGCCAAGACGTACGGCCCGACGGTCACCAGCGCCGCACTGACCTCCAAGTCCGGCGCGGCCACGACCTGGAGGATGACCGCGTACGACCAGGCGGGCAACGCCAGGGCGGCCTCGGTCGCCGGTACGCCGGTGATCCTCCAGGAGACCTCCGCGACCCGTACGGGCACCTGGACGACGAAGTCGTCGACCAGCTACCTGGGCGGCAAGTCGTACTCCAGCTCCGCGAAGAACGCCTCGCTGACCTGGACGTTCACGGGCCGCTCGGCCGCCCTCGCGGTGTCGCGGGCCTCGACGTCCGGCCAGATCACGGTGTTCGTGGACGGCGTCAAGGCCGCGACGGTCGACCTGAAGTCGGCGACGACGAAGTACCGCGACGCGATCTGGACGAAGAGCTGGAGCGCGAGCGCCAAGCACACGGTCAAGATCGTGGTGGTCGGCACGAGCGGCCGCCCGACGGTCACGACGGACGGCCTGGTCTACCTGAAGTAGTACGTCCGGCTCCCCTTCCCCGCGTGAACAACCTGAGTGCCGTCCTCGTACGGGGCTCAGGTTGTTCACGTTTCCGGGCTCAGCCGGAGGTGTCCACACCCACGGTGAGGGTGGCCTTGTAACCGTCGGAGACGCTGGAGCCGAGTGCGGTGAGCGTCAGCAGGCCGGAGGACGCGCCCCCGTCGTCGTAGATGCTGTCGTTGGAGAGGGCCGTCTCCGGGGTGGTGTTCGCCGAGTACGGCGAGGTCGCCTGGATCTCCTCGTTGATGTCCTCGTCGAAGAAAAGCTGGCCGGTGTGGATGACCTCGCCACCGGTGTACGAGGTGTCGGTGAGTGTGACGTCCGTGTGCACCTGCATGTGGATGTGGACGGCGCGGGAGATGTAGTGACCGGGCCAGATGGAGGTGATGCTGCACTGGCCGTTCTCGTCGGTCATCTGCCCGCCGCGCAGGAAGGTGCCGTTGTCCTCGTAGGTGTGGCCGTTGCCGCCCACGAAGCCGGAGTACTCGCCGAGGTGGTCGCAGTGCCAGATCTCGACCAGGGCGTTCGCCAGCGGGGCGCAGTCGTTGGCGAGGTCGACGACGGTGAAGGTGTGCTGGACCTCGAAGCCTTCCAGGTCCTCGCGGATGTCCGCGCGGACGAGTGCGCCGTCCAGGGAGTAGGGGCCCTCGGTGACCTCGGCGTTGAGGACGCAGACGCTGTTGGTGGTGGACGAGGAGCTGTCCTCCGCGGTGGTGGTGGCCGCCTCTGACTCCTCGGCGGTGGTGGTCGTGCCGGCGGAGGCGAAGCCGGCCACGGCGAGTCCGCCGACCACCGCCGCGGTACCGCCGCCGATCAGGACGCGGCGCCGCTGGATGGTCTTGCTCAGCCGGTGTTTGCCCACGGAGGCGGTGGCGTCGGCGGAGGCCTCGGGGGCCGTGTTCTGGGGGTTCGTGTTCTCTGTCATGTCCCGGAAACTTAGGGGCGCACCTGAGGATTTCCTTAAATCGCGGCTGTGAAGACCCTTTGGACCTATCGCTCAACTCTATTGGTTTGGGGCGGAGTTGGGGCACACTCCGCGCGGCGTGGTGATGGCTGCGGGTTGCATCGACGGGTGAAACAGGCCGCTCGCGGGCGGGGATTGGCCGGGGATCGACCTGGCTGGTGCCTGCCCCGCCACCTATGCTGCGACCGCCCCGCCTTCACAGATCCTTCACTGCTCAATCACAGGTTGGGTGCGGGCGTGCGTCTGCACTTGGCATGCGCATGACCGTCTGCGTGATTCTCGCCCCCCACTGCAACACGCGATGAAAGGGAGAAACATGGCTGGTGGCCTGCTCGTGAGCGGCGCGATTGCCGCTCTGTTCGCCGCTGCGATACCCGCACAGGGTGCCGGGTCGTCCTTCGAGGACCCGCCCCCGGACAAGATCGTCATCAAGGTCGCCACGGTGAACGGCTCCGGCTGTCCGGCGGGTACGGCCGCGGTGGCCGTCTCCGGCGACAACACCGCCTTCACCGTCACCTACAGCGACTACCTCGCCCAGGCCGGCGGCAACTCCGACCCGACGGCGTTCCGCAAGAACTGTCAGCTCAACCTGCTGGTGCACGTCCCGGCGGGCTTCACGTACGCCATCGCCAGCGTCGACTACCGCGGCTTCGCCGCCCTCCAGCAGGGCGCGAGCGCCATCCAGCGGGCCTCGTACTACTTCCAGGGCTCGTCGAGCACGGCGTTCCGCACCCACGCGTACAGCGGCCCGTACAACGACAACTGGCAGGCCACCGACTCCACCGACTGGGCGCAACTGGTCTGGGCGCCCTGTGGGGTTCAGCGCAACTTCAACATCAACACGGAGTTGCGGGTGAACGCTGGTACGTCGACAGGGACCAGCTTCATGGCGATGGACTCGACCGACGGCGACATCAACACGGTCTATCACCTGGCGTGGCAGGAGTGCCCGGCGAAGTGAGGTCGGCGTCAAGGGCCGTAGGGGAGCTGTAGGCCCGGTCGCCGGGCGGGGTGCGGACACGGCCGGCCGTGTCCGCA
>NZ_JAVFVX010000121.1:0-20325 GCF_033441795.1 Streptomyces sp. ADMS
AGAACATCCGCAAGTTCCTGGTCTACGTCTTCAGCAGCAACATCGGCGAGCTCGGGCCGATCGTGGCGGCGACCTTCGCCGGGTTCCCGCTGGTTCCGATCAGCGCCGTGCAGATCCTCGCCATCGACCTCGGCTCCGACGTCCTGCCCGCTCTCGCGCTCGGCGCCGAGCCGCCGGAGCCCGATGTGATGGACCGCCCGCCGCGCTCCCGGCGCGAACGGCTCTTCTCGTCCGCCGTGATGGGACGCATCCTCTTCCTGGGCGGCATCCAGGCCCTCGGTGTGACCGCCGTGTTCTTCTGGCACATCCATGCCTCCGGAATCCCGTACTCGGACTTCACCGAGGACGACACCGTCTACCGGGAGGCGATCACCATGGTCCAGGCCGGGATCGTACTCAGCCAGTTCTTCGTCGCCCTGGCGGTACGCACGGACCGGCAGAGCGTGTTCCGGATCGGGCTGCTGTCCAATCCGTGGCTGCTGGCCGCCGGATGCTTCGGCATCGCCCTGATGGTGGCGATCAGCTACCTGCCCCCTCTCCAGGCTCTCTTCAACACCGCTCCTCTGGCCGCCACCGACTGGGCGGTTCTCGCCGCTTTCGGCGCGCTGCTGCTGGCCTCGGAGGAAACACGCAAGTGGTGGCTGCGCCGCCGCCGACCGACGAGTCCGAAAGGAGAAGCATGATGAGAGTGATCATCGCGGGCTGCGGCCGGGTGGGGTCCACGCTCGCGGTCCAGCTCGTCGCCGAAGGCCACGACGTACGGCTCATCGATCGCTCGGCCAGGACCCGCAGGCGGCTCCCAGCCGGTTTCCCGGGCCACTTCCACGAGGGCAACGGATACAGCCGCGCGGTGCTCGAGGCTTCCGGAATCGAGCACGCGGACGCGTTCGTCGCCGTCACCTCGGGCGACAACAGCAACGTCGTCAGCGCGCGGACGGCCAAGGAGACCTACCGGGTGCCGATCGTCCTCGCCCGCATCTACGATCCCCGCCGCGCTGGCATCTACCGCGAGCTCGGCATCCCCACCATCGCCAGCGTCCGCTGGACGGTGCACCAGATTCACCAGATGCTGCTGCACCGCCACCTCACACCAGAACTCACCTTCGGCAACGGCGAGACTCTGCTGGTCCGCTCGCAGCTGCCTGAATACCTCACCGGGCGGCGCCTGACCGAGTTCGACGTCGACGGTGAGATCCGCGTCGTGGAGATCACCCGCGCGGGCCGCTCCCTCGTACCCGCGCACAGCACCCTGGCCGAGCCCGGCGACCTGGTGACCTTCGCCGTCGCAGCCACCGCGCTCGGCAGACTGCGCGGCTTCCTGGACAAGGAGCTGGGGACATGAGGGCTCTCATCGCCGGCGCCGGACGCCTGGGCACCCAGATCGCCCAGGTCCTGGCCGCCGCCCGCAACGACGTCACCCTCCTCGACATCGACGAGGACCACATCGCCGAGCTCGAAGGCCACCTCCCCGTACGCCTCCTGGCCGGGGACGCCTGCGAACCCACCTTTCTGGAGCACGCCGGCGCACTCACCGCCGACCTGGTCATCGCCGCCACCGGCAACGACGAGGACAATCTCGTCATCAGCCTCCTCGCCAAGCGGCAGTTCACCGTCCCCCGCGTCGCGGCACGCGTCAACGACGCGGAAAATGCCTGGCTCTTCGACCAGAACTGGGGGGTCGACACCGCGGTACCCGCCGCCACCCCCTTGATATCCCTCATCGAGGAAGCGACCGGCGCCACCGACACCGTCGCTCTGCTGCGCCTGAGCAAGGCGGGCGTCGACGTCATCGAGACCGCCATCACGCCGCAGTCCCGTACCGCGGGTCGCACGCTCGCCGAGATACCCCTTCCCGCGGGCGCCGTCATCGCGACCGTCATCCGCGACGGCCAACCCACCGTCCCCGCCCCCGAGATGCGACTCCAGCCCGGCGACGAACTCCTCGTCGTCTCCCACGCCGCCACCGAACAGGAGATCCACACCGCCTTCCAGTGACGGCCGTCGCCTCGGCCGAGGGCACGGCCTCGTGGTCAGCGGGACGCGCAGACCACCTCGACGAAATGGCCCACCTTCTCCTCCGGCAGACGGCGTGCGAGGTCCGCCTCGCTGATCATGCCGACCAGCCGATGGTTGTCGATGACCGGGAGCCGCCGGATCTTGTGCTCCTCCATGGCCCGCAGGACTTGGTCCGTGTCGGCCTCGGCTTCAATCGTGATCGGCTTGCCCTGCTCGAGCATGCCTGCAGTCATGGTCTTGGGGTCCTTGCCCTTGGCGAGACACTTCACCACGATGTCCCGGTCGGTGATGATCCCGTGGAGCCGGTCGTCCTCCCCGCAGATCGGGAGGGCTCCGACGTCCAGCTCGCTCATCCGGCGTGCCGCGTCCTCCAGCGTCTCGTTCTCCTGGATGCAGGTGGCACCGGTGTGCATGATCTCCCGTGCTGTGGTCATGGCCGTCTCCTTCGAGCCTCGCGGTCTGCGTCGCAGTCGCCAGGACGCCCATTGGAGCCGGGCCCGCCCCGACTGCTACCCCCTACGACCAGTGTGGTTTGTCCGCAATCGATCCGCATTCGGGGAAAGTGGCCGCCCGTCGGCCCACGCCGCCGCCGTCTCGGCACACCGGCCAATCGAACAAACTGGGCGCAGAGGACCGGGCTCGGGTGATCGATGTGTGTGAGCTGTGAACGAGCTCGTCGGCATCACTCGCCGCCGGACATCAGTCGCACCCTGACATGGACGATCCGGTCGGCCGCTCCACCAGGGTTCGGTCCGACGGGGCGCCGCCATGTCCTCGGCCTTCATTTTCCGGCCCCTCTCGTGCTCTCCCTCAGGGTTTGGGCTGCCCAGCGGCGCCTCACGGCGTCCTCGTGTTCGCTCTGCTCCAGGGCGAGTTCGACGCGGGCGAGCGCTGTCTCAAGGCGGGGGATCCAGTGGCGTCGCAGTGCGCGGACCCGTCGGCGGGTGCTCCGCACCTCCGCTCCGACGATCCGGGCGGCCGCGTGGGCGACGGCGTACTCGGCGGCTGCTCGTACCGCCTCGCGGTAGGCGGCTTCGGCATGAACCAGAGCGGTGTTGGCCGGTGCGGCCGAGTCGGGAGCGCGGTCCTGCAAGGCGCAGGTGACCTCGGACGGGTAGCGGACGCCCATGGTGACGGTCTCGTCGATCGTGATCCTCGCGGGGCCGACTCCGGCCGCTGCGCCATCGAGTGCGTGTTCCCCGCCGAGGAGAACCGCTCGGAGAAGCCAGGTGTCGGCTTCCTCCACTCGGTCGTGCCACCGGCTGCCGCTGCTCTCCTCGGCCTGGCCCAGGCGCTCGTGACGGGCGAACAGGATGCGCAGCTTCTGTTCGAGAAGGTCGGCGCCCCGAAGGGCGACAGCCAGACGGTGCCGCAGGTGCAGGCGTGCGGCGCGTGAGGGCGGGACACGGGACGGGGTCGTCACTCGACCGTCCCCCTCTCGTGGTGCTCCATGGACCGCTCGTCGTACTCCATGGACCTTTCGCCGTTCTCCCCTGAATCTTCCTCCTCGGCCCCTGGGTCCTCCTTGGCACCATGTGCGTCGAGCAGAGCGGCGGGCAGCATGGAGAGCTGGCTCCGGGGCAGGGTCAGCAGCACCTGCCAAGCAGCCTCCATAGTCCGGTCCAAGGGCCGTGATTGATCTCTCCGCTGGTCCACGAACCGGCGCAGGAACGCCTCCTCGAAGACGAGATGACGGCGGTCGGTCGGGCTCAGCGCCGCCTCGCCGACCAGGTCCGCGAGTTCCCGGACCTGCCGGGCCCGGGCGAGCGCGGCGAGCAGCTGCGCCGCGACGTCCAGGTGGTCGGCCCGGGTGCGGCCCGGGCCCGCGCCCTTGCGCATCAGGCGGGACAGCGAGGAGAGGGCGTCCACGGGCGGGTACACGCCCAGGGCGTGCGTCTCCCGGGAGAGCACGATCTGACCTTCGGTGATGTAGCCGGTCAGATCCGGCACCGGATGGGTGATGTCGCCCGCGGGCATGGTGAGGACCGGCAGGACGGTGACGGAGCCGGGCCGTCCGCGGAGTCTGCCGCAGCGCTCGTAGAGGGAGGCCAGATCGCTGTAGAGGTATCCGGGGTAGGCGCGGCGGGCCGGTATTTCGCCGCGAGCGGCCGAGACTTCGCGCAGCGCTTCGGCGTAGCTGGTCATGTCGCTCATCGCGACGAGTACGTGGCGTCCGCCGGTGAAGGCGAGGTCCTCGGCGATCGTCAGCGCGAGGCGCGGGGTGAGGATGCGTTCGATGACCGGGTCGTCGGCGGTGTTGAGCAGCAGAACAAGTTCGCCAGCGGCGGAGCGTTCGTCCAGGGCGTCCCGTACGAAAGAGGCGTCCGGGTGGGTGAGGCCCATGCCGGCGAAGACGACGCTGAACGGCTCCCCGCCGGCGGTGGACTGGGCTGCTATCTGGGCCGCCAGCTCAAGGTGGGGCAGTCCGGCCGTGGAGAACACCGGGAGCTTCTGCCCGCGCACCAGGGTGGTCAGCGCGTCGACTGCGCCGACACCGGTGAGGACCGGCTCGGACGGTGGTTCCCGCCGCACGGGGTTGATGGGGCTGCCGCCGACCGCGACGCTGGTGTGCCCGAAGACCGGTGGCCCTCCGTCGATGGGTTCGCCGCGTCCGTTGCAGACCCGGCCCAGCCAGCCGGGGCCCACGGGGATGCGCAGCGGCCCTCCGGTGAAGGCCACCCGGATAGCTCTCGGGTCCATTCCGGTGGTGTCTTCCAGAACCTGCACCACGGCGAGGTCGCGGTCCACCTCCAGGACGAGACCGTGCCGCTGTTCGCCGGACTCCAGGGTGATCCGGACGTACTCGTCCCAGCCGACGCCCGTGACTCCTTCTACGACGGCGAGCGGGCCGCGCAGCTCACGGATCGCCGTGTACTCGACATCGCCCCAGATGGTCACAGCCGCTCGCCTCCGACCAGGTCTCCCGCGCGGCAGCCACCGCTCACCTCACCGCACCTCCCGAAGCCGGGCGAGCATGGCGTCCCGTCGTGCCGCCACCCCCTCGGAGTCGTGCGGGCCGACCTCCTCGCGGGCCCGGAGTACCAGCTCGAAGTCCACCTCCTCGACGACGGCCGCCGGTACACCCGAGTCGACCAGTTCCCGGCAGCGGTCGACGACCGCGAGCACGGCGTCGACCAGCGCGGCGGTCTTGTCGGCGCCGCAGTACGCGTCCCGGGCCGACAGGGCACTCTGCTGGAGCACGCCGTCGCGCACGAGCCGTCCGGCGAGGACGCTGACGCGCTCCTGCTCGGGCAAAGCGGTGATGCCGATCAGGTCGACAAGGTCGGCCAGCCGGTCCGCCTCGGCCAGCAGGGCGGCGACACGCGCGCGGCGCGCGGGCCAGGCCGGGTCGCCCGCCGCCGCCTGCCGGACACCGAGCGCCGCCGCGTCGCGGGAGAACGACCCCGACCAGGAGAGGGCCGGATAGTGCCGGGCGTAGGCGAGGTCGCGGTCCAGCGACCAGAGGCAGCGGACGAACCGTTCGGTGTGCGCGGTGACCGGCTCGGTCATATCGCCGCCCGGCGGGGAGACCGCGCCGATCACGGTGACAGAGCCGCGCTCGCCTCCGAGCGTGGTCACAGCTCCGGCCCGCTCGTAGAACGCGGCGATCGCCGAGGCGAGACCCGCCGGATAGCCCTCCTCCGCGGGCAGTTCGCCGGTCCGGGAGGCGAACTCGCGCAGCGCCTCGGCCCACCGCGAGGTCGAGTCGGCGATGACCACGACGTCGAGTCCCATGTCCCGGAAGTACTCGGCGACCGTGGCACCGGTGTGGATGCTCGCCTCACGGGCCATCATCGGCATGTTGGAGGTGTTGGCGACGGTCACCGTCCGGTCGGCGAGCCGTCCGCCGGTACGCGGGTCCTCAAGCTCGGAAAGCTCGGCGATGACATCGGCCATCTCGTTGCCCCGCTCGCCGCAGCCGACGTAGACGATCACGTCGGCGTCGCACCACTTGGCGATCTGCTGCAGCAGGACGGTCTTCCCGGTGCCGAAGCCCCCCGGAACGGCGACCGTGCCCCCGTGGGCGACGGGGAAGAGCAGGTCGATCACGCGCTGCCCGGTGCTCAGGACCTCCGGCTCGCCACCTCGCTCGCGCACCGGACGCGGTCGGCGTACGGGCCAGGTGGTGCCGATCCGTACTTCGGTGCCGTCCACCATGGCGACGACGGCCTCCTGCGGATAGTCGCCCTCGCCCGCGATGCGCTCCACCATGCCACCGGCTCCCGGCGGTACGAGCACCCGCACCCGTACCGGCCCTGCCTCCACCTCGCCGAGCCCCTCGCCCTCCGAGACCCGTGTCCCCCGCCTCACCCGCGGGGCGAACGACCAACTGCGGTCCTGCCGGACGGCTCGGGCTGCGCCGGGGACAAGCCAGTCCCCGGCGCCGGCCAGCGGCCGGAGCAGACCGTCGAAGATTCCCCCCAGCAGTCCGGGGTCGAGGGACACGGAGAGCGGTCTTCCGCCGGGGCGCGCGGTGTCTCCGGGCGCGAGCCCGCCCGTGTACTCGTACACCTGAGCGGTGACGATGCTGCGGCTGATCGCCACCACTTCGCCGGGCAGCCCGGCCTCGCCGAGGAACACCAGGTCGTGCATCGCGGCCCCGTCGGTGTACTCCAACTCGACGAGCGGACCCGCGACCCGCAGGACGCGCGGGGAAATCTCCGCGTTCACGGCGCCCATAGCGTCTCCACCTCCACGTCGGCCCTGCCCAGCGCACGCGCGGCCAGGGTGTCCAGGGTGCAGTCGACCCGCCGCCCCGGAACGCGGGCGATCAAGCCCCCATCGGGGTGCACGATGATTTCGGCATCCGGTCCGAGAAGCCGGCGCGCGTGCCCGGTCAGCTGCTCCAGTACGGACGCGTAGTCAGGCGCGTGCCGCAGTTCCCGGACGCGTTCGGTGACGCGGCGGCGCAGCTCCTCGTACGCCTCCCGTCGGACGACCAGCTCATGAGCCCTCGCCTCTCGTCGGGCCCGCGCGCACACGTCCCGGCCCGCGGCCGCTCCCTGTGCCTCGCCCTCACGGCGGGCTTCCTCAAGGATCGTCCGGGCCTCGGCGCGGGCGCCGTCGAGCAGCTCCGCCGCATCGCGATCGGCCCGGGCCAGGAGTTCGGCTGCCTCGGCATGGGCAGCACGCAGCAACTCGGTACGCACCGGTCCGAGTGCGGCCTCGACCTCATCCGGGGCGGGCGTCCTCATGACGGCATCACCGCGGACAGCGGCGTGGTGGCCTCCAACGACGCAGGGCCGAGCGCGTCGGCCGCTGCCGGGGTGAGGATCACCAGCTCCACGTCCGCCGGCAGGTTCCGCCACGCCTCCTGTACCGCGTCCGGCTCCTCTGCTACGAGAGTGATGACTCCGGCCAGCGCGAACCCGGCCACGCGCACCTGTTCCCCGATGGCGGCCACGCGTCCCATGTCATGCCTTTCCGATGAGGATGATCGCAACGACCAGGCCGTAGATCGCGATGCCCTCGGCGAGACCGACGATGACCATGGCCCGGCCGAAGAGCTCGGGCCGCTCGCTCAGCGCCGCCAGAGCCGCGGCGCCGGTGTAGGCGACGGCGATCGACGCTCCGATCGACGCTCCGGCCACGGAGATCGCGGCGCCGATCAGCGCGGCGGAACCGGATCCGGAGTCCTGCGCGGCCTCCGCGGCGGTGGCTGCGGCTCGTGCGTCACCGCTGCTGAGCGCCACCGCGAGCAGCGCGAGCGCGCCGACGAACAGGAGGGCGTCGGCGGCGATCACCAGCCGCAGGGCCGCCCGCCCGGACCGGCGCAGCAACAGCCGGGTGACGAGACAGACCACCACGATGACGGGAAGGGCGATGAGCCAGGTGATCACGACGGCACCTCCGTGCGTTGTACGGGCACCTGCCAGGGGCGGAAGGGTCGGCCCTGTGCCTCGAAGACCCGGGAGAACAGCTCGTAGAACTCCAGCCGCAACGCCTGCACTCCGGCGACCAACGCCTCGAGTGCGAAGGCCAGGGCATTGCCGACGGCGAAGACCAGCACCGCCGCGAGCAGCGCGGCGACTCCCGCCCCGGCCAGCGCCGTCGTGCCGCGCCACACGACCTCGCCGAGTGCGGCATGCGTGAGTCCGAAGGCCGCCAGGCGCGCGAAGGACACGAGGTTCGACCCGATGCGTACCACCACGTCGAAGAGCTGAATGCCGGTCTGGGCGGCGCCGCCCGGACCGCCCGCGGTGGCCAGATACATTCCGGTTCCAGCCAGGACGAGCCCCGTGGCAGCGACGGCCGCCCCGGTGAACGCGTAGCCGGCGTGGCCCAGAAGCCCCGCTCCAACGCCCACGACGAGCCCGAGGTAGAGCGCCCCTCCGGCGATGCCGGAGGCCGCGTACAGGGCATTCGACGGTCCTCCCTCCCGCCAGCGGTTCACGATCCCCGCCCCGTACGCCAGCGCCAGGAGCGCGGCACCGAGCCCGACGGCGGCGGCCAGCAGCCGTACGGGCTCGTCCAGCGGGTTCAGCCAGAGCACCGGCAGGACACCGGTCGGGCCGAAGAACTCGCCGTAGGCCAGCCCGGCCAGCGTGCTGGTCAACCCTGCCCCCGCCACGAACGGCCACAGCCCGTGCAGGGGCGCCGCCAGGCGGGGCCGGCCGGCGCGCAGCAGGAGCCCCGCCAGGAGCAGCAGCGCACCGTGCCCGGCATCGCCGAACATCACGCCGAACATCACCACGTAGACAATGCCCGCAGGCAGGGTGGGATCGAGGTCGGCGTAGGGCACCGTCCCGTACGTGCGGACCAGCGGCGTGAACGATCGCCGCACCGCGCCGGTACTGCGCAGCAGGGTCGGCGGGTCGACGCCGCGGGGTGCCTTCAGCGGAACCAGCGCCGCCCCGGCACCGGCGATGTGGTCGGAGGTCGCAGGCACCTCGGCGGCAGGGCACCACCCGGCGAGCGCCCCGACGGCGCCGTGCCGGACCGCGCCGCCGAGCCGCTCCTCCAGCTGGGCCTCCCCCGCCAGCAGGTCCGATCGGCCCGCGCGTTCCAGTGCGTCGAGATCGGGCGGACCGGCGCTGAGGACCGCACCGGCGGGCTCGGTGCGCAAACGCTGCAGCTTGCGGGCGGCCTCCCCCCGCACACCGCCGTCGCCAGAATCGATCTCGACGCAGCCCGCCTCGGCGACCCGGACCAGCGTTTCCCGCAAAGCCGTGCGCGGGGCAACGATCGCCACCCGCTGCATCCGGACGGGGATCATCACCTCAGGCCGGAGCATCGGACACCTCCGGCGATCCGCCACCCCGCGCGGCCAGCTCCAGTGCCCCGCGCACCCTCCAGGCGTCCGTGGAGAGCGCCGCGACAGCGCCCACCACCGGCCCGGAATCGAGGCGAGATGCGCGCAGCAGCTCGGAGCCGTCCCGATCGAGCCGGTCCCACCACCGGGCCTCCGCCCGCCACAAGTCCGCCGCTGCGTCGAGCCCGTCCAGCGCCCAGCGCGCCGATTCGGGCAGACGCTGCCGGAAATCGGCGAACGAGGCCGCGCGCACCGCCTCGTACCCGAGCAGCCGGGCGGCCCGCCGGACGGAGGGTTCTGTCAGCCGGCGGCCGACGAGGAACACCTCGCGGGCGAAGAGCAGGGCGAGCCGCCCCGCCGCCCAGCGCGCGGCTTCCGGCACGGCGGCCGCAGTGCGCACCGCGGCGGAGACCCGCATCCCGGTGGCCACCGCGGCGGGCGAATCGGCTCCCGGGTCGCCCCAGACGGAAGCGGCCAGTTCGCCCCTGAGCTCGGCCGGCGATCCGGTCCGGGACAGCCGGGGCCATACGGTCGCCAGCGTGCCGAGGGGGTAGGGCCGGGGAGACCTGGTGGGATCCGCACCGGACAACGCCCGGAGATGATCCTCGGCGTTGGCGATCTCGAACCCGGCGGCGAGCACACGGATCGCCGCCGCACCATCGCGTGGCTGCCAGCCGGCGAGCACGCGCAGGTGCCACAGCAGGGTTGCTCCGACGGTTCGCTGGGCCTCGGCAAGCGACGCCTCCGGATCGAGGCCGCGCCGGTAGGCCGTACCGCTCAGGTATCGCAGGGCGTCATCGAGTGTGGGAGCCAAGGCCACGTCGCGGACCCCGGTAATGCCGAGACATCTCGACCGCATGGCCCGGGCCCGGGTGACACCGGCCACCCATCCGGCGCTCACGACGGGCTCCTTCCCCCAGGCTCCCCGCGCGGGCCGGGTGCCTGAGCCGTGACGGCACGCCATGTGCCGAGTTCCTCGGTCACGAGCGCTGCTACGCGGTCCACAAGGGCGGGCATGCGCGTCTCGGTCCGGTGGCGCACGGTCGCCGCCTCGTGCTCAGCCGAAGCGAGGAGTTCCGCCGCCTCGGCCTCAGCCTCACGCCGTACCCGGTCGGCGGTCTCCACCCGCACGTCGTGGGTGCGGGCGCGCGCCTGCTCGACGATCTCCTCGGCCTGTCGTGTGGCCTCGGCCCGCACCTCTGCGGCGCGGCGGACGGCCCGTTCACCGACGGCCCGTGCCTCGGCCTCGGCCTGCTCCAACATGGAAAGCGGCGGTTCCAGTTCGGCGGAGAGCTCCGCGGAACGATCTGCGGGCACGCCCCCGGGCGCCGCCCGTCCGGGCGAGCCGACCGGGCGGAATCGCATCAGGAAATCCCGGAATCCCGCCATGGGCTCTCCTCATGTCAGCCCTTGGTCGACGTCATGTCAGCCCTTGGTCCCAGTCTCCGCTCCGGGACAGACGATGTCGCGCCGACCTGGCCCTTCCCACCCAGGCCACGGCATCGGCTGTGCGGGGGCGTCCCCATGCGATCGGTGGGACACTGGCCGGGTAGGTGACCGGCCGTGTTCTTCGGGAGGTTGCCGTGAGCGACTTCGACAATCAGGCCGCGGGGAAGGAAGCCCGTCGCGCCGCGCCGCGCCGCTCCTGGACACCGGAGGAAGAGCACCGCCAGGACGCGCTGCGGCGCTATCTCGGTGCCCTTGCCTCCGTCGCGGCGGCAGAGGCACGGGCAGGTGCACCGGAAACAGGCGAGACAGACACGGCACCGACTCGCCCCCGCCCGGACCGCGAACAGGCACCGGAAGCGCCATGCGTGCGCGACGTCATGCGCGTGCCGGCCGTATCGGTCCCCGGGGACATGCCGTTCCTGGACGTCGCCCACACACTCTCCCGCGAGCGCCTGAGCGCCGTTCCCGTCGTCGACGCCGAGGACCACGTGGTCGGAGTGGTGTCCGAGTCCGACCTTCTCGCCAAGGCCGCCGTCATGGCCGCCTCACACCGGACCGGTCCGATCGGCAGGCTCCGGGAGCACCGCCTCTACGAGAAGAGCCGGGGCGAGACCGCGGCCACCCTCATGACCTACCCGGCGGTCACCGTCCATCCGGGAGAGCTGGTGACCGACGCCGCCTGGACCGCCGCTCGCTCACGCCTCAAGCGGCTTCCCGTCACGGACCACCACGGTCGGTTGGTGGGCGCGGTCAGCCGAATCGACCTGCTGCGGTCACTCATCCGCGACGACGCCGAGATACGCGAGGACATCGAGTCACGGATCCTCCGGCGCGAATTCCTCCTCGACGTCGGCTCCATCGAGGTGACAGTGGAGAACGGCGTCGTAACCCTAGCCGGGAGGCTGGACAAGACGCTCGTCCCAAAGCTGCTCGAGGCAATCCGGGAGACCGACGACGTGGTCGACGTGGTCGACGACCTCAGCCCGAGTTGACCGGGGCTCAGCACAACCGCTCCGCCCAGGCAGAGCTGGAACATCAGCCCCCCGGACCGCTGGGTTCCACCGAGGCGACGTGCCGTTGTCGCTCCGGCCACAGCCGCGTCTGAACACGCATGACCACATGGCCGAGGCCGGACAACGCGCAGGCGATCGCAAGGTCGGCGAGCGACAGCGGTTCCGTACCCAGCAGTTGCCGCAGTGCGGGCAAATAGACACCAGCCGCCTGCAGGCTCAGGGCCGCGCCTACGGCGACCAGCAGGAACGGGTTGGCCAGGCTCCCCGGACGGGCACGGGAACCAAGCGCCACCCCGAGCTGGGTCGCGCCCAGAACCAGGAAGATCATCGACTGCCAGGGGCGGCCTGTCTCCCGGGCCCACACCCCGGCCACCAGGGTCACCGTGGCGACGAAAGCGCCCATGAACAGGATCCGCGGCCACAGCCCGGCGCCCAGCACGCTCTCCTCGGGAGGCCGGGGCGGGTGGCGCATCGCGTCCGGAGCGACAGGCTCCGCGCCGAGCGCGACACCGGGCAGGCCGTGCGTGAGCAGGTTGATCCACAGGATCTGCGCGGGGAGCAGCGGCAGCGGCATCCCCAGGAAGGGGCCGAGGAGCATGACCACGATCTCCGCGGTGCCCCCGGCGAGCGCGTAGAGCAGGAACCGGCGCACATTCGCGTAGACCCGGCGCCCCTCCTCCACGGCCGACACGATCGTGGCCGGGTTGTCGTCGGCCAGCACGAGATCGGCCGCCTGGCGTGCCACCTCGGTGCCGCGCCGCCCCATGGCGACACCGATGTCGGCCTGGCGCAGCGCCGGGCCGTCGTTGACACCGTCCCCGGTCATCGCCACCACGTGCCCTGCCCCGCGCCACGCCTGGACGATGTCCAGCTTCTGTTCGGGAGTGGTCCGGGCGTAGACGCGTACTCCGGTCAGTTCGCCCGCCGTGCCGTCCCGGATCCGCTCGCCGGTGGTGACCTCCTCGTCCCGGGTGGCGATGCCGAGGCGCTCGGCCACGGCCCGTGCGGTCAGCGGGTGGTCGCCCGTGATGAGCACGGGGACGATGCCGGCCTCTTTGCAGGCGGCGATGGTCGCCTCCGACGCGCTGCGAGGCGGGTCGAGGATGCCGACGAGGCCCAGCAGCGACAGGCCCGACTCCCACGTACCAGGCGGTTCCGCTGGTGCGTCGTGGTCGGCCGAGGCGACAGCGAGCACTCGGTACCCGCCGCGTGCCAGCACCTCCGCCTGAGCCGCCGCTCGGGCGACCAGGTCCGGGCCGTCGGCCAGAATCTGCGGCCGGAGCAACGCTTCCGGTGCCCCTTTGCAGGCGACCCGCACTCCGCCCTCCGGTCGGCGGTGCACGGTCGTCATGCGCTTGCGGCCGCTGTCGAACGGGATCTCCTCAACGCGCGGCAGTTCGCGGTCCAGCGTCGTCCGGTCCAGCCCGAGGCGGGCCCCGGCTGCGAGCAGGGCGGCCTCCGTGGGATCGCCCAGCGCGTGCCACTCCGTGGAGCGGTCCGACGGGGGTTCCAGCGCCGCGTCGTTGCACAGCATCGCGACACGCAGCAACGCGGCCAGGTCGGGCGCATCGCCTGCGGTGGCAGTCTCGCCGTCGCGGACGACCTGGCCCTCGGGTTCGTAACCCGTACCCAGGACGGCGGCCTCTCCGCGCGGCGTCCACAGCCGTTCGGCGGCCATCCGGCCCTCGGTCAGGGTGCCGGTCTTGTCGGTGGCGATTACGGTGACGGAGCCCAGGGTCTCCACTGCGGGCAGTCGGCGGACGATGGCGTGCCGGTCCGCCATCTGTCGTGCTCCCAGTGCGAGAGCGAGGGTCACCACGGCGGGCAGGGACTCCGGTACGGCAGCGACGGCGAGGCTGATCGCCGCCACGATCATCAGCTCCACTGGCTGCCCGCGCACCAGCCCGAGAGCGAGGACGAGGGCACACAGCACCACGATGACGGCCGCCAGAACCCGGCCGAACCTCGCCAGCCGACGCTGCAACGGCGTCAGGCCGGACGCCGCACCCATCAGGGACGCGATCCGCCCGAGCGCGCTGTCCGCTCCCGTGCCGGTGACCACAACGCGGCCCCGACCACGGACGATGACCGTGCCGGCCGACACCGTGCCACGCGACGCGTCAGGGTCAGGAGCCTTCTCCACCGGAACGGACTCACCCGTCAGCGAGGACTCGTCCGCCAGCAGCAACGCGGCGGCCAGTACGTCTCCGTCCGCAGGCACGATGTCGCCTTCGGCCACCAGGACCAGATCACCGGGCACCACATCGACAGCCGGGATGGAGCGTTCCTCGCCGTCCCGCACCACCCTGGCCGCAGGGGCACTCATGGCGGACAGGGCCATGACCGCCTGCTCTGCCCTCACCTCCTGTACCACGCCGACCACGGTGTTCACCGTGATCACAAGCAGGATCACGGCGGCATCGGAGAGATCACCGGTGGCGATCGTCAGAGCGGCGGCCACCAGCAGCACCAGGATCAGCGGGTCGCGCAACTGCTGCAGAACCCGCCGCCACACCGGGGCCTGCGGCTCCGACGGGACCTCATTGGGCCCGTAGCGCGTCAGCCGACGCGCGGCCTCGGCCGACGACAGCCCGGCCGCGGAACGTGTCGTGCCCTGGAGTTCGCCGGTGTCCGCGTCAGGCCCCCGGCTGCTCCGCTGCTCGCTCACGCGCCCAGCGGAGCTTGTCCGCTGTCTGCCATCAACCACTCCCGTCGTGCGCAGAACCACCGACCCGGAAGACCGGTCTCCACTCGTCAGAGTGCCACCGCGAAGGCCGACTATCGATGACTGGCGGACCGACGCGCGCACCGGAGCAGCCGGAGGGGTGTCGCACGGCTACGGGAACGGCAAGCCGAATCACTGCGCGAGGCTGCGCCCGTGGTCGGCGGCGTACGCGGCGAAGACTTCCGTCGGCGTTCCACCGGTGTGCAGAAAACGCTGATCAAGGATGGTGGCAAGGTCGTCGAGCGCGCCGGCGAGCACGTCGCCCGTCAGACGCACATCCGGTCGCCGGGCAACCTGCCCGCGCTGGGCGAGGTCAGAGGCATAGCTGACCATGGTCGCCAGGGACGCGTGGTCCTCCCCGTCATGGAAGTAGTACGCCTCGGCGTACTGGGTGAAGTCGATACGGACCCGCACCACCTCGGTGGCGAGGCTGTCCAGCATCAGAGCCCCTACAGTGCAGTCGAGTTGCCCGGTCGTCGGGTCCGACTGGCGGAGGAGAGCCAGCCGGATCGCCAGGACCCTTCTGCGCGTCAGGGCCGGGTAGATTTCGAGGACCCAGGAGACGGTGGCGGTCAGGAGGGCGAAACCGACGAGGGCTTCCAGCGGCGCAGCGATGCGGAGCCAGCCTTCGGCCGGCACGACGTCCCCCAGTCCGAGGGTGGCGACCGTGACGAGAGACAGGTAGAGGGCGTCGAGCAGGTCCGGCTGCTGCGATGGCTGCGAGCCGCCGGTGAAGGCGAATGCCTCCGGCATGTGGGGCCAGTACACGATGGCCCAGCCCAGGATGATCGTGGCAGCCCACATGCCGACCACCGTCACCATGGCGAGCGGCCCGACAAGCCCGGCCACGCGCCTGCGCGCCCGTAGATGATGGGACAGTCTCCACAGTGCGGTCATGACGAGTCGGCTCAGGCCGCCGTGGCGGGTGGGGTGCCAGAGGGTGTGGAACAGGTCTCGCAGGGCGGCCATGACCAGCCCGGCTCCTACCAGTGAGACCAACCAGTCCATGCACGTCTCCCACGGCCTATTCCGTGGAGCGGCCTGCGCGGCGCCAGGAGCGAAGGCCGCCGCCCTGCCGCCCGAGTCGGCCCTGCTCTCGGAGCCTAGGCCGAAGACCGATACCGCAGAACACCGACTCGCCGCGCTCCCGGGATTGGGTAAAGACGGTCATGGGCGACCTCCCGGCACCCAGCTCACACAAAACCGCCACGTCCGACTCGTGTGGCGTGCCGGATGGCTCATCGCTCTGGCAGCAGGAGCGTGCAGGTCTCTCCTGGTGCGACGGTGACGGCCCGGTCGGACAGCACCACACGGATCGGGGCCTCCTCCGAGTCGGGCACACCGATCCGCAACTGTCCGCTGCGCAACCGGACGCTGACGCCCCAGTGGCCGCGGTAGCGCAGTGAGAACCCGTACTCCGACAGCGCCGGAAGCGGCACGGGGTCCAGCCGGAGGGCGTCCTCGCGGGTCTCCAGCCCGGTCAGGCCGCGCTGCACCAGATCCAGCGTCCCGGCCATGGCGCCGAGGTGGATGCCTTCACCGGTCGTGCCGCCCTGGAGGTCGGCGACGTCCTGTTCCAGGGCTTCCTGGCAGTACGTCCACGCCTCGGCCTGTCTGACCCGTGCGAGGACCCAGGCGTGGACCAGGCCGCTGAGGGTGGAGCCGTGGCTGGTGCGCTTCAGGTAATAGTCGACGGTCCTGCGCCAGATCTCGTCGTCCATGTCGTAGCCGAGGTGGCGGAACAGGTCCCGCAACTCGGCGGGCGAGAAGAGGTATCCGAGCATCAGCACGTCGGCCTGTTTGGAGGCTTGGTAGCGGTTGACGGTGTCGCCCTCGGACTCGAGGATCCGGTCCAGCCGCCGGATGCTGTCGTAGCGTGCCCGGTAGGCGTCCCAGTCCAGTTCGGCGAGGTCGCCGTAGCCGTCGAACTGGCTGATGACGCCTTGGTGGAAGGGCACCCGCAGCCGCCGGGAGATCTCCTCCCATTCCGGGAGTTCGCCGCTGTCCAACTGGATGCGCTCGAACAGTTCCTTGCGGCGCCATGCGGGCAGGCGACTTATGAGGTCGAGGGCGCGGCTGAGGACCCAGGCGGCGGTGACGTTGGTGTACGCGTTGTCGTCCAGGCCCGGCCGGGCGGCGTCCGGGTAGCTGTCGTGGTACTCGTCGGGGCCGACCACGCCTCGGATGCGGTAGCGGCCCAGCTCGGGGTCGAAGTCCGCGGTGTCCGCCCAGAAACGGGCGATCTGCAGCAGCATCTCCGCGCCCTTGGTGTGCAGGTACTCGGTGTCGCCGGTCGCTTCGCAGTACTGCCACACGTTGTAGGCGACGGCCGAGCCCACGTGGTGCTGGAGACGGGAGTTGTCCGGCAGCCAGCGGCCCGAACGGGGGTTGAGATGCAACTGCTGGGTCTCCTCACGCCCGTCGCTGCCGGACTGCCATGGATACATGGCACCGGCCCTGCCCGCTTCGCTGGCCGCGCGGCATGCCTGCGGCAGGCGCCGGTGACGGTAGTTCAGCAGCGCCCGCGAGACCTCCGGGAAGTGCAGGTTCAGATACGGCAGCACGAAGAGCTCGTCCCAGAAGATGTGGCCCCGGTACGCCTCACCGTGCAGCCCTCGGGCCGGCACGCCCACGTCCAGCTCCGCGGTGTGTGGCGACAGCGTCTGCAGCAGGTGGAACAGGTGCAGGCGCAGGACATGGCCCGCCTCGCCGGGCACCTGGATGTCCGCGCGGCGCCACAACCGCTGCCACGCCGCCACGTGGGATTGCAGGAGCGCCGGGAAGTCCCCAGCTGTAGTTACCCGGTCGAGCGCCGCGCCGAGCGGGTCACTGATCGCCAGGTCATGTGCGGTGTGCAGGGCCACGGTCTTCTCCACCACGGCGGGCTGGCCCGGAGCGATCGGTAGCACCAACCGGTGCACGGCACGGTGGCGAGACGGCCGAAGCTCGGACAACGTGGGCAACTGCCCAACGACGACCGTACGCGCCGCCATGCTGATACCGATGTCGGAGCTGCTCGTCCGGCAACGCAGCCACGTCGTATCGGTACCCGCCGCCCCCGTCCGCACCTGGGCCAGGTGGTTCCGGTTGAGGGACCGGTAACGGTAGACGTTGTTGTTGGTCACGTCGCCGTCGAGGACGGACTCGACCTCGACCTCGCCCGACCACTCCTCGGACGTGAACACGGTCCGCAGCGCGGCCAGATGAGGATCCGCCATGTCCAGCAGGCGACTCTGCTCCACGCCCAGCATGCCTGCCTCGTCGTC
Organism: Streptomyces sp. ADMS; assembly: GCF_033441795.1. Classification (NCBI taxonomy): domain Bacteria; kingdom Bacillati; phylum Actinomycetota; class Actinomycetes; order Kitasatosporales; family Streptomycetaceae; genus Streptomyces; species Streptomyces sp. ADMS. Next base: position 17,722 of record NZ_JAVFVX010000121.1, read on the forward strand.
CCAGTACCGGAACGTGCGCGTCAGCGTGGCATGGCGCAGATCCAGGGTGTGCCGATAGTCGAACAGTTGCCGTGCGTCGGGAGAGAACCACAGGCCCACCGATCCGTCGGCGGAACGGAGACGGAACCGCAGGAGCAGCCAGTTGGGGAGATTCACCAGGTCCTCGTTCACCACCCGTCGCCCCGCCACGGTGGACTCCAGGCGGTTGTAGACCCCGGCCGCGTAGGTGGCCGGGTAGTGCACCAGGCCCGCCCTGCTCTCTGGCACCGCGCCGCGGGTGGCGAAGTAGCCGTTGCCGAGCGTGCACAGCGATTCGCGCAACCGCTCGGCAGCAGGGTCGTATCCCTCGTACTCCCAGGTCCACTCCGACATCCGTCGCCCTCGCCTTCTCCCCTCACGAGATGTGCAGGCGCATGCGACGCGCGCCGAAGTTCAGATCCGTTGCGGGACGACGGCCACCGGGCACTCGGCATGATGCAGCAGGGCGTGGGCGACCCTGCCGAGCTGCAGACCGAAGTGACCGTGCCGCCTCACCGCACCCACGACCACCAGGTCGGTGTCGGCCGACACGTCCAGGAGGACCTTATGGGCGGGGCCTTCAAACGCTTGGCGCAGCACATCCACCTCTGGGTGATTGCGCACGGCGTCACGCAACGCGTCGGTGAGGAGGGCGGAGGCCCGTTCCTCGTGAGCAACGGCGGAATCGTCCACGATCAGGGGGCTGTCCACGTGCTCATGGGCGGGGCTGCGCCAGGCCCGTACGGCATGCAGGGCGCAGCCGCGCGCCTCTGCCTCGCGGAAGGCGAACCGCAGGGCAGCCGAGCCCTCGTTGGAGTCACCTACGCCGACCGCTACCCGGCCGAAGGAGCCCTGCCGGTTCCGCTCCCCACCGCGGACCACGATGACCGGGCACACCGCACGGGCCGCCACCGTGAGGCTGACCGACCCCAGCAGCAACCCTGCGACCTCGCCGCGGCCGCGAGAGCCCGTGACCAGGGCAGAGGATTCATGTGCCGCGTGCAGCAGCACAGACACGGCGTCGTCAGGCAGCACCTCGCTCGACACCTTCACCTCTGGATTGCGCAACAGGGCGCGTTCCGCGCAGGACGCGACGATGTGCTCCGCCATGACCTCTTCGGCCGGACGATCGGTGCTGAAGGACGGGCGGCTTCCCTCGTACCGCTCCCACAGGGAGGCATAGACGAGCCGCAAGGGCAGCCCGAGGCGCGCCGCCTCGTCCACCGCCCAGTCCACGGCCTGCAGGCTGGAATCCGATCCGTCGACACCTACGACCAGCGGGAGCTCCATGGTCCACACCGCCTTCCTGCCCGGCCACCGCGAGAACCCCCTGTGAATACCGTCGCACCGCCCCGGATCCATCGCGACACGTGGACGGACTCTCGGAGGGAGATCTCGGCCCGGGTTGCACCGTGCCGATTTGCGACGATCGTGGAGTCATGCGGCCGGGAACACAGCGCTGGGTACCACTCGGCATTGCCACCACGGCCTTCGCACTGGCCTGGGCCCGTCGTCCTGTCGACCAGACGCGGGTCGGGACTCCCTCCGACGAGACCAGGCACCGCGTGGTGAGACGTCCGTGACCGGATACGAGCCTGCCTCCACTTCGAGGTCATGGAGAAGGGAAGGCCATTGTGGTTGCGAGGACCGGCGTCTTCGGCGCCCTGACCAAGGAGCATCGCGAGCAGCTCATGTCGCTCGCTCGCGAGGTGTCGTTCAAGATCGACGAGCGCATCTTCAGCGAGGGCGGCAAGGCTGACCGCTTCTGGATCATCCACACGGGCACCGTCGCTCTCGACGTGCACGTGCCCGGCCGCCGCGCAGCGGTCGTGGAAACCCTCGGGGCGGGGGATCTGCTGGGCTGGTCGTGGTTCGTCCCTCCCCACCACTGGCACCTGGGGGCCCAGGCCAGCAGCCCGGTGCGCGCCTACGAGTTCGACGCGGTCGCGGTCCGTGAGCTGTGCGGGAAATACCCGGAGCTGCAGCACGAACTGTGTACCTATGTCTCCGGAGTGATCGCGGGCCGGCTCAGGTCCGCCCGGGTGCGGCTGCTCGACCTGTACGCGCCCTACGGCTCAGGCGAAGTGCCCTGACGAGGCGAGACGAGGAGGCCCGAAGTGCCTGAGACCCCGCACATCGTGAGCGATGTGATGACGCATACGGTCGTGGCCGTCGGACGCGACGCACCCTTCAAGGAGATCGTGCAGACCATGGAGCAGTGGAAGGTCAGTGCCATGCCGGTGCTGGAGGGAGAAGGGCGCGTCATCGGCGTCGTCTCCGAGGCCGACCTGCTGCCCAAGGAGGAGTTCCGCGACAGTGACCCGAGCCTCTTCGAGCAACACCGGCGCCTGTCCGACGTCGCCAAGGCGGGGGCCGTGACAGCCGGGGAGCTCATGAGCACCCCCGCGATCACGGTCCACCCCGACGCCACCTTGGCCCAAGCGGCCAGAATCATGGCCGTCAGGCACGTCAAGCGACTGCCCGTGGTCGACGACCTGGACATGCTCCAGGGCATCGTCAGCCGTGCCGATCTGCTGAAAGTCTTCCTGCGGTCGGACGAGGACATCGAGGAGGAGGTCCGACGCA
>NZ_JAVFVX010000122.1:0-20260 GCF_033441795.1 Streptomyces sp. ADMS
CCCAGGTACGCGGCGTCGACGTCGAAAAGCTCCCCGAGGCCGAGGACCTCCAGGCGCCTGTGGCGACCTCCTCGGAGGGGACCCCGGCGTGACGGCTCCGCTCGACCGCATCAGGGTCGGCCCGGCGCCGGACTCGTGGGGCGTCTGGTTCCCGGACGACCCGGTACAGGTGGCGTGGGAACGCTTCCCGGACGAGGTCTCCGAGGCGGCTACCGGGTTTCGTTCGTAGTGCATCGGGCTCCAGCCCGGTGGTGAAGCGAATCCCGTGATGCGTCGCGGTGTCGTTCCGGCGGAGCCGGACGCGTGCGGCCACAGGGGTGAGGTGGGGAGCGGTTGTTCCCGGCGGCATCGGGTGGCGTGTGTTCGTACGATCAGCGAATGCAGCTTCGGTCGCCTTCCGGTTGTACCCGGAGCCCAGTCGGCGCGCCGCGTTGGCGAGGGCGTTCGAGTGCGCCCGTGTCGTGTTCAACGACGCGGTGCGTGCCCGTGAGGATGCCCGCGCTGCCCAGGCGCCCTACCCCGGTGCCGCCGTGCTGTCCCAGCAACTGATCACCCGAGCCAAGAGCACCCCCCAACGCTCCTGGCTGGCCGAAAATTCCTCGGTCGCTCGCGCGCACCCGCCTGGCCAGGAGTGTGCACGACGTGGGCTGGGCCCAGGTCGTGACCATGCTCGAATACAAGGCGAAACGCTACAGGCGGACCTACGTCAAGAACGGCCGGTTCGAGCCCACCAGCCAGGTGTGCTCGGCCTGCGGTCACCGGGACGGACCCAAGCCCCTGCACGTGCGGGAGCGGACCGAGGGCCGGCGCGCCGAGGCGGAACTCGTCGAACGGCCCGCGCTGTACCGCAGAGGGTGCGGCGCGGGCCGTTCGACGGACGTGCTCAGACCGTGCGCACCTCCTCGATGCGCACCGGGCGGTGCTCCTGGAGCGACAGCGTGCACGCGTCCGCGATCCAGCCCGCCTCCAGCGCCTCGGCGACCGTGCACGGGGACGTGCGGTTGCCCGCGACGACCTCGGTGAACGCCGTCAGTTCGGCGCGGTAGGCGGGGATGAAGCGGTCCATGAAGAAGTCGTGCGGGACGCCCGCCGGGAACGTCACGCCCGGCTCCACGGAGCGCAGCGGGAGCTTGTCCTCCAGACCCACGGAGATGCTGTCCTTGAAGCCGTGCAGGTCCATACGGACGTCGTAACCGCGGGCGTTGTGGCGGGAGTTGGAGACCACGGCGATCGTGCCGTCGTCCAGGGTGAGAATCGCGCCGGTGGTGTCGGCGTCGCCCGCCTCCTTGATGTAGTCGGCGCCCCGGTTGCCGCCGACCGCGTACACCTCGGTCACCTCGCGGCCGGTCACCCAGCGGATGATGTCGAAGTCGTGCACCGAACAGTCCCGGAAGATGCCACCGGAGGCGGCGATGTACGCGGCCGGCGGCGGCGCCGGGTCCAGCGTGGTCGACCGGAGCGAGTGCAGGAGGCCCAGTTCGCCGCTCTGCACGGCGTTGCGGGCGGCGGTGAAGCCCGCGTCGAAGCGGCGCTGGTAGCCGATCTGGATCTCGACGCCGCTGTCCTTGACCGCGTTCAGCACCGCGACGCCCTCGGTCATCGTGCGCGCCACCGGCTTCTCGCAGAAGACGGGGACACCCGCCTCGACGGCGGCCAGGATCAGGGCCGGGTGGGCGTCGGTCGCGGCGGCGACGACGATGCCGTCGACACCGGCGGCCAGGAGGGCTTCGGGGGAGTCCGCGACCTGGGCGCCGAAGCGCTCGGCGGCGGCCTTGGCGGCATCGGTGAACGGGTCGCTGACGACGAGGGAGTCGACGGCGTCGAGGCCGGAGAGGGTCTCGGCGTGGAAGGCGCCGATGCGGCCGAGGCCGAGGATTCCGATACGCATGGGCTGTGGTGCTCCTTGGGTGTGGTGCGGGTGTCTTGAGAGGAGAGGAGAAGAAAAAGGAGGGTCAGTCCAGGCCGCCCAGGACGTTCTGGTCCCAGTCGATCACCGAACCCGTGACGACGCCGGACCGGTCGGACAGCAGGAGGACCACGAAGTCGGCGATCTCGTCCGGCTGGCCGAGCTTGCCCATCGGCAGCCGCTCCGCGGCCTGGTCGAGCCAGTCGTCGCCCGCGCCGTGGAAGGCCCGCTGGGTGGCGTCCTCGCCCTCGGTCGCGGTCCAGCCGATGTTCAGGCCGTTGATACGGACCCGGTCCCAGCGGTGCGCGTGCGCCGCGTTGCGGGTCAGGCCGATGAGACCGGCCTTGGCGGCGACGTACGGGGCCAGGAAGGGCTGTCCGCCGTGCGCCGAGGACGTGATGATGTTGACGACGGTGCCGGGCGCCTTGCGCGCCACCATGTCCGCCACCGCCGCCTGCATGGCGAAGAACGGGGCCTTGAGGTTGATCGCGATGTGCGCGTCGAACAGTTCGGGAGTGGTGTCGAGCAGCGTGCCGCGCGAGGTCAGGCCCGCCGAGTTGACCAGGCAGTCGACCCGGCCGTGGACGGCGATCACCTCGGCCACGGACGCCTTCGCCTGCCCGGCGTCCGACAGGTCGGCGCGTACGTACATGGCCTTGCCACCCGCCGCCGTCAGCTCCGCGACCAGTGCCTCGCCCGGTTCCGGGCGCCGCCCGGTCACCGCGACGACGGCGCCCTCGCGGACAGCGGCTCGGGCGATGGCCGCCCCGACGCCCTGGCTGCCGCCGTTGACAAGGACGACCTTGTCCTGAAGAAGTCCCATGTCGTTCAGTTCCTCAGCTCTCACGTCGTTCGGCGCCGGCCCGCAGTGCCTCGCGGAGCGCCCCGGGGGTCCACTCCTCGCGCAGCGCACGTCGTGCGAGGTCCGCCTGCGAGGGCGGGGCCAGCCCGTCGACCGGCGGATCCCGGTCGAGGTTGGTGGGGAAGGGGTAGCCCTCGGCCGAGGCCGCGACGACCGCCTCCAGCCAGGCGTCGCCCGCTCCGTCGGTCTTGCGCGCGAGCAGCACCGGGTAGACCGCGTTCACGATCGCCTCCCGGTCCACGGTCTCCATGGCCCGGCCGAAGGCGGAGGACACCTGGAGGAGGTTCGCCATCCGCCGGATGTCCGTGGAGCGGTTGGTGCCGGCCGCGTGGAAGAGAGCCGGGTTGAAGAACACCGCGTCGCCCTTGGCCAGCGGAAGCTGCACGTGATGGGCGTCGAAGTACGCCCTGAACTCCGGGAGCCGCCAGGCCAGATAGCCGGGCTCGTACGAGTGCGAGTACGGCAGGTACAGCGTCGGTCCGGACTCGACGGGCATGTCGCAGTGGGCGACCGCGCCCTGGAGTGTCAGCACGGGGGACAACCGGTGGACGTGCCCCGGGAACGCGGCAGCCGCCTCGTTGGACAGGAAGCCGAGGTGGTAGTCGCGGTGCGGGCTCTGCGCCGCGCCGCCGGGGTTGACCACGTTGATCTGCGAGGTGACCTGGTAGCCCGGGCCGAGCCAGGCGGTCGAGACGAGGGCGACCATGTCGTTGGCGTAGTAGTCGGCGAACGCCTCCGGCGCGCGCAGGGCCGTCTTCTCCAGGGCGTTCCACACCCGGTCGTTGGCGCCCGGCCTGGCGAAGTGGTCGCCCGCGACGGTCCCGGCCGCGCGCTGGTCGGCGATGAGCGCCTCGAAGGCGGCGGTCGCCCGGTCCACGACCGCCAGATCGGTGAAGGGCCGCTGGAGGACCACGACGCCGGGCCCGCCGGTGAGCGCCCGGACCAGCTCCGCCAGGACCTCCCGGCGCCCTCCGGGAGTGGCGACCGCGGCGCGCAGCCGCTCACTGTCGTAGACGAGCACGTTCTGCTCGGCGGTGGTCGCGTGCGGGTAGTCGGCGGCGTCGGTCGTCCGCTCGACCTCGGTACGGAACGCGTCGAGATCGCAGTCCTGCTCGGACAGCCACGCGCGGTGTTGTGCGGCGGTGAGGGACATCGTCGTCCTTCTCTCGATCATCGACATCACGAACGGCGACTGACTGCTGTCATTGTTGTCATGACAAACTCGTCAAACAACCAGCAGACGGCCATCAAAAACCCCTCAAGACGAAGCCGAGGAACCTCCCCATGGGCCACCCCTATCCGATCCGGGAGATCGCACGTCAGGCGGGCCTCAGCGAGGCCACCGTCGACCGCGTCCTGAACGGCCGGGGCGGCGTGCGCGAGAGCACCCGGCGGGAGGTACGGCAGGCCGTCACGGACCTGGACCGGCAGCGCACCCAGGTCCGGCTGGTCGGCCGTACGTTCATGATCGACATCGTGATGCAGGCGCCCGAGCGCTTCACCACAGCCGTCCGGGCCGCCCTGGAGGCCGAACTGCCCGCCCTCCACCCGGCCGTCGTGCGCTCCCGCTTCCACTTCCGCGAGACCGGCCGGGTGGCGGACCTGGCGGCGACCCTCGACCGCATCGCCCGGCGCGGCTCACAGGGTGTCATCGTCAAGGCACCGGACGTGCCCGAGATCACGGCCGCCGTCGGCCGCCTGGTCGCTGCCGGAGTCCCGGTCGTCACGCTGGTGACCGACCTGCCCTCCAGCGCCCGCCTCGCCTACGTCGGCATCGACAACCGGGCCGCCGGTGCCACCGCCGCCTACCTCATGGGCCAGTGGCTGGGCGAACGCCCCGGCAATGTGCTCACCAGCCTCAGCAGCGGCTTCTTCCGCAACGAGGAGGAGCGCGAGATGGGTTTCAGGGGCGCGATGCGGGCCCGGTACCCGGAGCGCGCCCTCGCCGAGATCGCCGAGGGGCAGGGCCTGGACGCCACCCAGTACGACCTGGTCCGCGACGCCCTCAAGCGCGACCCCGACATCCGGGCGGTCTACTCGATCGGCGGCGGCAACATCGCGACGCTACGGGCCTTCGAGGACCTGGGGCGCGAGTGCGCGGCGTTCGTCGCCCACGACCTCGACCACGACAACACCCGCCTGCTGCGCGAGCACCGCCTGTCCTGTGTGCTCCACCACGACCTGCGCCAGGACATGTACGAGGCCTGCCGCACGATCATGCGCACCCACGGCGCCCTCCCACCCGCCGGCCCGACACTGCCGTCCGCGATCCAGATCGTCACGCCGTACAACATGCCGCCACGCTGACCGCCGCGGCTCCCGGTAGCGGTGCAGGCGGACTCGGGTGCGCGACCGCGCCCCGAAAGGGGCGCGGGGAACTGCGCGGCCGGCCTCCACCGGCCCGCAGCAACGAGCGCTACGCCCCCACCCTCACCCACGCCCCCGACTCGACAGACCGGCTCATCGCGTCCACCGCGGCAGCACTCCGCACCGCATCCGTCAACGTCGCCCCGTACGGGGTCCCTTCGGCCACCGAGCGCACAAACCGGTGGGCCTCGACGACCTTCAGGTCGTCGTACCCCATCGCGTTCGCCGCCCCCGGCTGGAACGCCCCGAACTCCCCGTCGCCCGGACCGACGAACACCGTACTGACCGGCTGGTCCTGGTAGGACGTGCCGGTGCTCACGCCCAGCTCGTTCATCCGGCGGAAGTCCCAGAAGACCGCGCCCTTCGTGCCGTGCACCTCGAAGCCGTAGTTGTTCTGCTCGCCGACCGAGACCCGGCACGCCTCCAGGACACCCCGGGCACCGGAGGCGAAACGCAGCAGGCAGGACACGTAGTCCTCGTTCTCCACGGGGCCCGGCTCGCCGCCCGAGGCACGGGTGTGACCGGCGGTGGCGCCCGTCGGACGGGACCGCTCGGGCACGAAGACGGCCGTGTCGGCGGTGAGCGCGGCGATGTCGCCGAGCAGGAAACGGGCCAGGTCCGCGCCGTGCGAGGCGAGGTCGCCCAGTACTCCGCTGCCGCCGCGTTCCCGCTCGTACCGCCAGGTCAGGGCGCCGTCCGGGTGGGCCGCGTAGTCGCTGAAGAGGCGGACGCGGACATGCGTCACGTTGCCGATGTCGCCGGACGCGATCAGCTGCCGGGCCCGCTCCACGGCGGGCGCGTTGCGATAGTTGAAGCCGACGGTGCCCTGGACACCGGCCTTGGCGACCGCGTCGGCGACCGCGACCGCGTCGGCCGCGGTGAGGCCGACCGGCTTCTCGATCCAGATGTGCTTGCCCGCCTCGGCCATGGCGACGCCGATCTCCCGGTGGAGGAAGTTCGGCGCGGTGATGCTCACGGCCCGGACGCGGGGATCGGCGGCCACGGCACGCCAGTCACGGGTCGTCGAGGCGAACCCGAACTGCGCGGCGGCCTCCTCGGCCCGGCCCGGCACCTCCTCGGCCACCATGACCAGTTCGGGCCGCAGCCCCAGCTGGGGGAAGTGGTGCGGCAGCCGGACGTACGCCTGGGTGTGCACCCGTCCCATCCAGCCGAAACCCACGACGGCGACACCGAGCGTACTTGCCATGACAGCCCCTTTCTGGACCGGTCCAGAACCTTGCCGACTCACCCTCGGTGCCGTCAGCTTTCCTGTCAATGCTTTGACAGGACATAAGGACCACCGGGGTGTCGTACGGTTGCTCGGCGGGCCCGCCGACCGGCTCACCGCCCTCTTCGCCGTCAACGACATGACCTCCGTCGGCGCCCTCTCCGCCGCCGAGGAAATGGGGCTGAGCGTCCCCGTGACCTGTCGTCGTCGGCTTACGACAACACGACATCTCCCGGCTGCGCCACGTCTGGCTCACCACCGTGGACAGCGTCAGCCACGAGGTGGGCTGCCGTGCCGCCCGCTGCCTCCTCGACCGACTCGACCTGCCCCGCAGCCCCGGCAGCGTCCACCTCGCCGCCCCGACACCAATCCGGGGGACGACGGCGCCACCCGCCCCAGGGCGGTGAAATCGCCTCAGGTCCGGTACTCGCGCAGCTTCCGGTACAGCGTCGCGCGGGCGATGCCCAGGGATGCCGCCGTACGGGCCTTGTTGCCGCCGTTGCGGCGCAGCGCCTCCAGGATCGCGGTGCGCTCGGCCTGCTCCATCGGGCTGAGCGGGCGCGCGGCGGGCCCTTCCCGCACCGGGTCCGGGAGTTCGGCCCGCCGGACGGGACCCGTCGCCCGCCGGTTCTCCGCCAACGTTCTTACCAGGTGGGTCAGTTCGGTGAGATTCCCCGGCCACGGATACCGCTCCAGCGCCCGCAGCGCGTCCAGCGTCCAGGTGAGCGGCGGTGTCCCGTCGGCCGGCCTCGGAGCCAGGGCCGGGAGCAACTCGCGGATGTCCTCCGGACGTTCACGCAACGCGGGCAGGGTGACCGAACGGGCGGCCAGCGTGTCCAGAAGCCGCTGAAGGCACGGGCCCGGGGGAGTGCCGGGTGTGTACGTGGCCACCAGGTGGACGTCCGGACGCTCGTCGAGGAGCCCGTTCAGCGCGGCGACGTCCGACTGGGCCAGCCGCTCGGCATGCCGGAGGAGAAGCGGGCGGGACCCCGGCAACCCGGTCTCGCCCAAACCGAGTTCGGGTGACTCGGCGGCGTCCAGGACCAGCGGCTCGGCGTCGCCGAGGAGTTCGCGGGCCAGCGCGGTCTTTCCCGACCCGCGCTCCCCGGTCAGCAGGAGCGGTTCGCTGCCCCGCGTCAACTCCTCTGCCCGGCCCACCGCGTGGAGCCACGGCACCGAACTCCCGGCCAGCCGCCCGGGCACCGCACGCGGCAGCACCCGTACCGCCGCCCTCTCCGCGACCGGCTCCAGCACGGCGACGATCCCGAGCACTGGGCCGGCGCCCCGCTCCCGCACCGGACGGAACGCAGCGGTGCAGCCCGCCCCTTCGGGCAGCGCGATGACGTACGACTCGACCGGCGCCGCCGACCGCAACAGCGCCCGCGCGCCCAGCTCCAGCGATTCCAGCACCTGCGGCGACACCAGCCGCACCGCCGCCTCGCTGACCAGCCGGTTGCGCCCGTCCAGGGCCACCACCGCGCGCTCCTGCCCGCTTCCCGGTCCACGCGCCGCGCGCGCGTAGGCGTCGAGGAGTGTCCGCTCGGCCGAGCGGGAGCGGGCCGGCAACGCCGCCTCCACCGCCGCCGCTGCCGCCTCCGCCAGGGCGGCGCCGGGATGCGGGCCCGCGTCGGCGCACAGGTCGGAGGCGACCGTGATCGTGCCGAGGGGCCGGCCGGATTCCGGGGCGAAGAGCGGCACGCTGACCGCCGACACGTTCTGCCACACGTCGAGGAAGTGCTCGGGGCCGTGCACCTCGGCGCGCCGCCGGGTGCGCAGGGCGAGCGCCGCGCTGTTGTGCCCGACCTCCCGCTCGGCCAGATCGAGGCGCAGCGGCCCTCCGGGTGAGCCGCCCGTCGTCCACAGCACCCGCAGCCGCTCGTCGGTGAGCAGCAGCGCCGACCGGCTGCCGAGCGCCGGGGCGAGCCGTTCGAGGACGGGCATGGCCGCGTCCAGCAACGTCGACCCCGTCGTCCGTCCGTCGACGGAGGGGGACTCGCGCACGTCGTGCCGTACGCCGAGGAAGCGGGCGCGCCGCCAGGCGGCGACGGTCTCGTCGGGGACGTCGTCGGGCAGGGGCCGCCCCGTCAGGAACCGCTGGCGTGCCTGACTGAGCAGGAGGAGGGCGGGAGATTCTTCGGCTGTGGTCATGGCACCACTCACCGTATCGGGCCGGGTCCGGAGACCGCCGGAGAGGTTCGGAAGGGGTGCGGTGGGGCACCGAGCGGTACCGGGTGTCTCGTAATGAGACACCCACGGACTGCCGTACCGCTCCACGATCACGAATGGCCGCCTACTGTTCCCGCGCGCGGCTCGTCCAGTGGTAGGAGTGCCTCCCGTGCAGACCGTTGTCGACATCGACGTACTGATCGTGGGCAGCGGCCCGGCCGGGGCGTCGGCCGCGCTCGCGCTGAGCACCTACGGCGTACCCAACATCGTCGTCACCCGGTATGCGAGCCTCGCCGACACGCCCCGCGCGCACATCACCAACCAGCGCACGATGGAGGTTTTGCGCGACCTCGGTGTGGAGCGGGACGTGGTCGCCAGGGCCACGCCCCAGCACCTGATGGGCAACACCACCTTCTGCACCAGCCTGGCCGGCGAGGAGCTGGGCCGGGTCCGATCCTGGGGCAACGACCCGCTCGTCCAGGCCGCGCACGAACTGGCGAGCCCCACCCGCATGTGCGACATGCCGCAGCACCTGATGGAGCCGGTCCTCGTCGACGCGGCCGTCGCACGCGGCACCCAACTCCGCTTCCAGACCGAGTATCTGACGCACACTCAGGACGCGTCCGGTGTCACGGCCACCGTCCGCGACCGGCTGCGCGGCGACACGTACGAGATCCGCGCCCGCTATCTGATCGGCGCCGACGGCGGCCGTTCCAAGGTGGCCGAGGACGCCGGACTGCCCATGGGCGGCCAGATGGGTGTCGCCGGCAGCATCAACATCGTCTTCGACGCGGACCTCACCCGGTACACGGCACACCGCCCCTCCACCCTCTACTGGGTCCTCGCCCCCGGCGCCACCGTCGGCGGCATCGGCGCGGGCCTCGTCCGCAACGTCCGCCCCTGGAACGAGTGGATGATCGTCTGGGGCTACGACGTGACCGCAGGCGCCCCCGACCTCACCACCGAGTACGCCGAGTCGATCGTCCGCAGGCTTGTCGGCGACGACGACATCCCCGTGACCATCAAGTCCTCCTCGGCCTGGACGGTCAACGAGATGTACGCCGAGACATACGCGAACGGCCGCGTCCTCTGCGCCGGCGACGCTGTCCACCGGCACCCGCCGTCCAACGGGCTCGGCTCGAACACCTCCATCCAGGACGCCTACAACCTGGCCTGGAAGCTGAAACTGGTCCTCGACGGCGTCGCCGCCCCCGCGCTGCTCGACAGCTACTCCGCCGAACGCGCCCCCGTCGGCAAGCAGATCGTCACCCGCGCCAACAAGTCCATCGGCGAGACCGCCCCGATCTTCGAGGCGCTCGACGGGCTGTCCCCGCAGACCCCCGAGGAGCTGTGGGCCAACATCGCCGCCCGCAAGGACGCCACCGAGGCCGCCGCCGAGCAGCGTGCCCGGCTGCGTCAGGCGATCGCCGCCAAGGTGTACGAGTTCAACGCCCACGGAGTCGACCTCAACCAGCGCTACGAGTCCGCCGCGATCGTCCCCGACGGCACCCCCGACCCCGGCTTCGCCCGCGACCCCGAGCTGCACCACCAGCCCTCGACCCGCCCGGGCGCCAGGCTCCCGCACGCCTGGCTCACCTCCGGCACCCGCACCCTGTCCACCCTCGACACCGTGGGCCGGGGCCGCTTCACCCTCCTCACCGGCATCGGCGGCGACGCCTGGGTGCGCGCGGCGAAGGCACAGCCCCTCGACATCACCACGGTCGTCGTCGGCCCCGGCCAGGAGTACGAGGACCCGTACGGCGACTGGGCCGGCCTCAGTGAGGTGTCCGACGCGGGCGTGCTCCTCGTACGCCCGGACGGGTTCGTCGCCTTCCGACACGCCGGAGCGGCCGAGAACGCCGAACAGTTGCTGACGGACGTGTTGCGGCAGATCCTCGGACATGCCTGACGGGACGGGACGAGGAGCGCGGAATGACCACGGAGACCGACACAGGTGAAGGCGCCGAATTCACGACGGCCGTCACCGAAGCAGTAGTCGACAGCATGAGCGGGACCGCCGACCCGCGCCTGCGTGAGCTGCTCACCGCCCTCACCCGGCACCTCCACGCCTTCGTACGGGAGACCGGGCCGACGACGGAGGAGTGGGAGCGGGCCATCGGCTTCCTGACCGGGACCGGGCAGGCCTGCACCGACACGCGGCAGGAGTTCATCCTGCTGTCGGACGTGCTCGGCGTCTCGATGCTGGTGGAGACCCTCAACGGCCACCGCGACCCGGGCGCCACCGAGTCGACGGTGCTCGGGCCCTTCCACATGACCGAGTCGCCGGTACGGGAACTCGGCGCCGACATCGACCTGGTGGGCGCCGGTGAGCCGTGCGTGGTCAGCGGGCGGGTGCTCGACCGGGACGGAACTCCATTGCCCGGCGCGGTACTTGACGTCTGGCAGGCCGACGCCGAGGGCTTCTACGACGTCCAGCAGCCGGACGTCCAGCCGTCGGGCAACGGTCGGGGGCTCTTCACCGCGGACGCGGAGGGCCGCTTCTGGTTCCGCACCTGTCTGCCCAGCCCGTACCCGATCCCGACGGACGGTCCGGTCGGAGAACTGCTGCACGCCACCGGCCGGCACCCCTACCGCCCGGCCCACATCCACTTCATCGCCACGGCGAAGGGCCATGAGCCCGTCACCACCCACATCTTCGTGGCGGGCAGCGACTACCTCGACTCGGACGCCGTGTTCGCGGTGAAGGAGAGCCTGGTCCAGGACTTCACCGAGACCGACGACCCGTCCCTGGCGGGCGAGTTCGGCGTACCGAACCCCTTCCGCCACGCACGCTTCGATCTCGTACTGGAGAAGAAGCCGTGACCGGTGCAGCACTGGACTTCGTGTACGAGGCCCAGCCGATGCGGGTCGTACTCCGGGCCGGGGCCGCCGTGACCGCGACCGCCGGGGAGGCCGAACGGCTCGGGCTGAGAAGGCTGTTGGTGGTGTGCGGGCCGCGCGGCAAGGACACCGCGCAGGCCGTTGCCGACTCGCTCGGACCGGCCCTGGCCGGTCTGCACGCCGAGGCGCGGATGCACGTACCCGTCGAAGTAGCCGACCGGGCCGTCGAGATGGCCCTCGCGGCGGGCGCCGACGGGTGTGTGGCCGTCGGCGGCGGCTCCGCGATCGGGCTCGGGAAGGCGATCGCGCTGCGCACCGGTCTGCCGCTGATCGCCGTGCCCTCCACCTATTCCGGCTCGGAGATGACCCCCGTCTGGGGCCTGACCGAGCACGGCGTGAAACGCACCGGCCGCGACCGGGCCGTCCTTGCGCGCAGCGTGGTGTACGACCCCGAGCTGACTCTCTCCCTGCCGGTCCCGCTCTCGGTCGCCAGCGGCATCAACGCCGTCGCCCACGCCGTCGAGGCGCTGTACGCCCCCGACGCCTCACCCGTCGTCTCCCTGATGGCACAGGAGGGCGTACGGGCGATGGCCGGGGCGCTCCCGGAGGTGGCCGCCGACCCGGCATCCCTCGGCGCGCGCGGCCGGGCCCTGTACGGGGCGTGGCTGTGCGGCTCCTGCCTGGGTGCCACCACCATGGGCCTGCACCACAAGCTGTGCCATGTCCTCGGCGGCACCTTCGGCCTGCCGCACGCCGAGACCCACACGGTCGTCCTGCCGTACGCCCTGGCCTTCAACGCGCCCGCCGCACCGGACGCTGCCGACGCGGTCGCCCGTGCGCTGGGCGGTGCGGCCGATGCCCCGACCGCCCTGTGGGAACTGGCCGGACGCCTCGGCGCCCCGCGCTCCCTCGCCGAACTGGGCCTCACCGAGGACGATCTGCCGGTGGCGGCGGCCCAGGCGACCGGGCAGCCGTACGCCAACCCGCGCGAGGTCACGCCCGAAGCCGTGCTCGATGTGCTGCGGGCGGCCTACGAGGGCGAGGCGCCCGGCGCGGTCTGAGCCGGTCAGCGTTCCGGCGCCGTCCGGGGCGTCCGCGTCGTGGACCCGTGGGCGGCAGCCGCCAGGCCCGCGACCGTCACCGCGACCCACAGCGGATGTCCCACCAGCCAGGCCTGGACGCCCTCGAAGGGGTCGATGGAGGTCAGCGCCGCGCGTTCGAGCATCCAGGACGAGGAGAAGAGCAGGCCGACGACCGCCACGGTGATGCGGAGGGCCGGGTAGAAGCGGGTGCGGGCCAGGACCAGCAGCGAGGGCATCAGCAGGGCCACGACCAGGAGCTGGGTCAGTTCGATGCCGAGGTTGAAGCCCAGCAAGGTGGTCAGCAGGGAGCCCCGGTCCAGGCCCAGGTCAGTGATCAGGGAGGCGAAGGCCAAGCCGTGGATCAGGCCGAAGCCCGTGGCGATCACCACCTCGCCGTGCGCCACCAGGGGGCGGATCGCGTGGATCGCCGACACCGCGATCGACAGGGCGATCAACGTCTCCACCGGACGCGCCGGAAGGTCGATCACTCCCGTCGCCGCCAGGGCCAGGGTGAGCGAATGGCCCACCGCGAAGGCCGACACCACGTGCACCACCCGCATGATCGCTCGCCGCCGTGACGCCGCCGCACGCCAGCTGCCGCCGGTCGCCACCAGAGGCGCCGGAATCAGCAGCATGAGGAGGAACAGGAGGTGGTCGGCGCCCTCGCCGATGTGCTCGATGCCGAGGCCGGCCGTCGTGGCGAAGCCCCGCAGCCAGGAACCCTCGTCCGCGGGGACCGTGAGGGTCTTGGCCGCGTGGTCGAAGATGCCCAGGGTCTCGGCGTCGTCCGTCTTCAGGATGCCCCGGTCGAAGTCGTACCGGACGGTGACGATGACCTTGTGGGTGAGCAACTCCTCGACGATGACGTCGTACCGCAGGTCGAAGGCGGTGACCTCGCCGTCGGGCGGGCGGATCTCCAGGGGGTAGACGAGGTGGGGCGTCGAGTCGACCGACCTGACCGTTCCCGTGCCGAGTGACACCGTCCAGGGCTCGCCGTCCTTGCCGACCGCGCTGATGTGCTGCGCCGTGTAGCTCTTCATGAACGCCCGGTCGGCGCCCAGGACGCGGGCGCCGGTCAGGTCGCGGCCCACCGCGATGGACAGGCGGTCCAGGGGCAGCTGGACCTCTCCGTCCCCCCGGTCCTCGCCGATGTCCAGCAGGACCGCCGAGGTGGACACCGGGTGTGCGCCGGCGGGCGACGCGAGGAGGCCGGTCAGGAAGAAGGCCGCGAGGAGGAGCGCGGGGAGCAGGCGGTACGTCGCTTTGGTCATGAGCTGTCCTGTGTCCCGTTTCTCCATGTCCCGTGTTCCTCCTCGCCCTTCGCTCCGTCAGTTCCAGCCGTAGTCGGCGGTCTCGTCCCGGAAGATCGTGTGCTGGTGGATCTCGTCGGTCTCGGCGCCGGGCTGGTTGGAGAACTCGGCCCAGGCGGACGGGCCGTCGAGGCGCACGTAGGTCTGGTCGTTGTCGAGGGCCGTGCCGCCGCTCCACCCGATGTACGTCTTGTCGTACTCGGAGGCGTACTTGGCGAGGAGTCGCCTGGCGGCCACCTCGTCGAGGTCGTCGACCCAGGCCTTCAGCATCGCGGTGACCTTGGCCTGCTGCTTCTTGGTGAGGTCGCTGACCAGTACGCCCTCCGGCTCCGTCGGGAAGGGGCCGTCATTGCCGGGGCCCAGGTACAGGTCGTCGAAGCTGCCGTCGATCTCGGCCGAGGCCAGCTCGGTCCCGGTCAGCGACTGGATCGCGCCGATGGTGGCGGTCCGCTTGTCCTCCATGGGGGCGTAGAACATCTCCTCCCAGTTGAACTCCATCGGCTCGACGGCGGTCAGGGTCGGGGAGAGGGACACGTTCCTGCCGGCGTAGGTGATGTTGTAGGCGGAGTGGTGGCCGCCGTACTGGAGCGTGAACTGGCCGGTCCTGCTGGGCCGCCCGAAGAAGGAGATGTAGTACCACTCCGAGCCGAAGCTGGCGCCACCGGGGCCACCGCCACTGCCCGGGGGACGGGTGCCGCCTCCGGTGGGAGTGCCGGTCGGGGCGGCGGTCTCGGTCGCGGTCGGGGTGGCCGACGGGGTGCTGTCCCGCCGTCGTCGGCCGACAGCGAGGCGAGGTAGTCGTCCGCCTTGCGGACCTCGACGAGCTCCTCGTACCCCTGCTCGCTGAGTGCGGCCTCCTGCTCGTCGGTGAGGTCGCCCAGTTTGAGGCCGTTGCGCTTCACGACGGGGGTCGGGAAGTTGGACCAGCCGGTCTTCCTGGCCGCGTCGTCGAAGTCGTACAGGACGGTTTCCTGCTGCTCGGCGGAGAGCGTCGCCAGGAAAGCGTCGGCGGCGGCCACGACCTGGGCGGTGTTCGCACCTCCCCGGCCTTTGACCTTCTTCGCGATCTCGGCCGCGGTCAGGGCCGCCCGGGGCGGACGAGGACGCGGTGGCCGCGGCGGAACAACCGGTGACGCCCAGGCTGACACACACGGCCAGGGCTGTCATGGTGCGGCGCATGGAGACTCCTGTGGAGGGGGTGATCAGACGTTCCCATCGTGCGCGGCCCTCCTCAGACCACGGCGGGAGCTTTTCGGGAATCGGATGAGAAACCGAAGTCGTCCACCGACGGACCGTGGGCCATCATGATTCGCATGCCGAACCGTGTCCTCATAGCCGACGACGATCGTGCGATCCGCGAATCCCTGGAACGGGCCCTGGAGTTGGAGGGCTACGAGGTCGTCACCGCCGTCGACGGAGTGGAGGCGCTGACCCGGGCCCGCCGCGACTCCTTCAGCGTGTCCCTTTCCGAGGCGGTCGAGCGGGCCCCGGACCTCTACCCCGCTCCGGACCTGCCCGGCCCCGGCGACGAGGGCGAGCGGATCGTCCTCACGCGGGCCGTGGCCCCGGATGGCGCCGTCACGCAACTGGGCGGTCCGTCCGTGCCGTTGCCCGTGTCCGGCACCGCGCGGGCCCTCGCCGCCTCCGGTACCGCCGGACAGGCGGACACCACCGAGGTCGTGGCCGGCGCCCACACGTACCGCCTGCTGACCACCGCGCTCGGCGGCGACCGCGGGGCCCTGCAGGTGGCCGTACCGGTCGACCAGACCCACACGTGCTGGGCGGCATGGCCCGGCAGATCGCCGGAGCGAGCCTCACGGTCATGCTCGCGGCGGCCGGCGCCGGTTGGCTGCTCGCCCGGCGCATCACCCGGCGCCTGGAACGGCTGGCCGGGGTCGCCGAGGAGGTCAGCGCCGGCGACCGGTTCGACGGCGCGGGACTGGTCGACGGACGCGACGAGGTCGGGCGGCTCTCGGCATCGCTGGGCCGGATGCTCGGCCGGCTGGCCGCCGCCCGCGAGGCACAGGAGCGGCTGGTGCAGGACGCCGCGCACGAACTGCGCACCCCACTGACCAGCCTGCGCACGAACGCCACCGTGCTGCGCCGGGTCACCGAACTCTCCCCGTACGCCCGTGACCGCCTCCTCGACGACGTGGAGGGCGAAACCGACGAACTGGGTCAACTGGTCGATGAACTTGTCGGGTTGGCCATGGCCCAGGACCGGGAGTAGGAGGAGGAGCCGGTGGAAATGGACGCGTTGGCCCGGCGCGTGTCGCAGCGCGTGCATCGGCGCACCGGGCGTTTCGTCCTGCTCGACGTCGACGATTCCGTGGTCCGGGGCCGCCGCCAGGGGCTCGAACGCGCCGTGGGCAACCTGCTGGAGAACGCCGCCAAGTTCGACGCCGACAGCGACCAGCCCATCGAGGTGCGCGTCCGGCAGGGGGAGGTCTCCGTCGCCGACCACGGGCCGGGCATCGGCGCCGCCGACGCCGTGCGCGTGTTCGACCGCTTCTACCGGGCGGACACCGCCCGCGCCCTGCCCGGCTCCGGGCTCGGCCTGGCCATCGTCCACGATGTCGCAGAGGCCCACGGAGGCACGGTCTTCGCACGGACACGGCCGGGCGGGGGCGCGGAGGTGGGGTTCACCGTGGAGAGGTCCCGGCTGCTGGAACCGAAAACGCCGGGGGCGAAAGTGACAGCTGATCGACAGCGAACACAGGGTGCTGAAGGGAACGCCGTGAGGCCATAGTCCGTTACCAGCGAACGGACACTGTCAACGCAACCGTCAACTGTCAATGGAAGCAACCGAGTTGATCAAGTTGGCCGAGTTGGCCAACCCCTACTCTTCACGGAGGCCCGGAAACCATGATCCGGAACCACCCCCAGCCCTCCCGCCGCACCTTCCTCGGCGGCACCGCCCTCGCCGGCCTCGGCCTCGGCCTCGCGACGGTCGGCGCGGGCACCGCGAGCGCCGCACCCGCGCGGTCCACCTGGCCGACCGAGTTCACGCTCCCGAACGCCTTCCTCCCCGAGGGCATCACCATCGGCGACAAGCCGTACGCCTACATGGGATCCCGCGCCAACGGCGCCGTCATCCGCACCGACCTGCGCACCGGCGAGGGCAAGATCCTCTACGCCGGTGGCACCGGCCAGGTCTCCGTCGGTCTGAAGCTGGACCGCGACGGGCTGCTCTACATCGCGGGCAACACCGGGATCGCCCGGATCGTCGACTCCCGTACGGGTGAGCTCGTGGCCACACACCAACTCACCGAAGCCACCGGCCACTTCATCAACGACGTCATCCTGCACAGGGACCGAGCCTGGTTCACCGACTCACGCGACGCCGTCCTGTACGGCGTGCCGCGCGGCCGGTCCGGCGAGATCCGCGCCCTGCCGCTCACCGGCGACTGGACGCAGACGCCCAACGTGAACAATGCCAACGGCATCGTCGCCACCCCCGACGGCCGGGGCCTCATCGTCGTCAAGAGCTCGCCGGGCGAGCTGTACAACGTGAGCCTCGAAACCGGTCACGCCACGAAGATCACTCTGGTCGGGCAGGAGGACGTCGTCAACGGCGACGGTCTGGTCCGCATCGGCCGCACCCTCTATGTCGTACAGAACCGTCTGAACCTCATCAGTGTGTGGGACCTCGACGCCGGGGCCACCACCGCCACCCTGCGCACCACGATCACCGACCCGCGCTTCGACGTGCCCACCACGGCCGCCCGCTTCGGCAACCGGCTGTATCTGGTCAACGCGCGCTTCACGACTCCCCAGACGCCGGAGACGACGTTCAACGGCGTGGCCGTTTCCCTCTGACACGCGGGAGGGGCGGGCTTCTCCGGAACGCGGGTGTCTCAATACGAGACACCCGCGTGTCCGCAGGCTGGTCCAGGATCGGAAATGGGTCATGGCCTCGTGCCCGGGTGCCGGTCTGCGCCCGCTCTCGCGCCGCCGACCCGGGGCCCTGTGTCCCGTCGGCTCCGCGTTCCGCGGAGTCCGTCTCTGACGGTACGTGAGGAAAGGTGAGCCGTATGGCTTTCGCGCTGCTCAGGCGCCGGTGGTCCAAGGGGGCCGGGGACGGCGGGGGCTTGACGCTCCCTCTGCCGCCGGGTGCGGGGGCGCTGAGCTGCGAGGTGCTGGATCCGCTGGGTCAGCCGATGGGCGGCGCCGAGGTGACCGTCAGCGCGGCCGACGCCCATCAGGTGGTGGCACGCGGTACGACGGACCCGTACGGCTACTTCCTCGCCGTTCTCCCGGCGGGCCGCTACAGCCTGATGGTTTCCGCCGAGGGCCTGACGCCGTACCGCGAGGCGGTCGCCCTCCTCGACGGCGTGATGCTCCCGGCGCAGCGCGTCCAGCTGGAACCGGCCCGGCGGCTGGACCTCCCGGTGCCCGGCACCTGGCTGTTCGACCCGCCGCACACGGCGATCCGGTTCATCGCCAAGCACGTCGGCATGGGCCATGTGCACGGCCGCTTCGAGCGGTTCGAGGGCGGTATCCAGGTGGCGCCGTCGATGACCGACTCGCGGGTGCAGGTCCGTATCGACGCGTCGAGCATCACGACCGGAAACCGGACCCGGGACAATCACCTGCGGTCCGCGGACTTCCTGGACGTCGAGCGCTTTCCGTACATCGACTTCGTGAGCTCGCGATTGTCCTACCGGGCCGGTGCGAAGTGGGCGGTGCAGGGCTCGCTCTCGATGCACGGGGTGAGCCGCTCGATATCGCTGGACACGACCTACCTGGGATCGGTCAACGGTGGCTACGGCGAGGAGTTGCGCTGCGCCGCCCTCGCCCGGGCGGAACTGCACCGCGAGGACTACACGCTCAACTGGCGTTCCATGCTGGCCCAGGGCATCGCGGTGGTCGGTCCGACGGTGCAACTGGAGCTGGACATACAGGCGATGTACAGGACACACGACACGCCGACGCCTCCCGAGTGACCCAATCGTGATATGGGCATGCCAATCTGGCCGAGCTCGTCCCCCGGACGTCGCCGATCAGGAGGCCCCCAGTGAACAGACGTGTGCGCATCCGAACCTCGCTCGTCCTCGGCAGCGCGGTCGCGCTGGTCGTCGCCTTTCCCGGCACCGCCCTCGCCGCCCCGCCGACCGCCCTGCCGGCCAACGCGGACAGCACCGAGCAGACGTACCAGCCGGCCTATGACTACGACACGGACGGCTGCTACTCCACCCCCGCCATCGGCCCCACGGGCACCCTCAACGGCGGC
This sequence comes from Streptomyces sp. ADMS, assembly GCF_033441795.1. Classification (NCBI taxonomy): domain Bacteria; kingdom Bacillati; phylum Actinomycetota; class Actinomycetes; order Kitasatosporales; family Streptomycetaceae; genus Streptomyces; species Streptomyces sp. ADMS. Next base: position 18,996 of record NZ_JAVFVX010000122.1, read on the forward strand.
CTCAAGCCGACCGGTGCTCTCAACGGGGAGTGCAGGGACGCCTCCGACCTCGACAACACCAACGGCTACTCCCGCTACAAGTGCAACAACGGCTGGTGCGCGATCATCTACGGCCTCTACTTCGAGAAGGACCAGGCCCTCGCCGGCAGCAGCATCGGCGGGCACCGGCACGACTGGGAGCACGTGGTGGTGTGGGTGCGGGACGGCGTGGCGCAGTACGTCTCGACCTCCAGCCACGGCGGCTTCAGCATCCACACCCGGGACCAGGTCCGCTGGGACGGTACGCACCCCAAGATCGTCTATCACAAGGACGGCATCGGCACGCACTGCTTCCGCCTCGGGAACGCCAACGACGAGCCGCCGGAGAACCACGAGGGAACCTGGCAGTTCCCGCCGCTGGTCGGCTGGAACGGCTACCCGTCAGGGATACGTGACACGTTGACCGCCGCGAACTGGGGCAGCGCCAACTTCGGCCTCAAGGACGGCAGCTTCGAATCACACCTGGCGGCGGCCATGCCGGCGGGCATCACGTTCGATCCGAACGCCTGACGCCCGTACCTCTCACTCGCAGCCGACCCCGTCGCCGTCCCGGTCGAGATGCCTCCCGTAGCCGGGGTCGCCGACACGCACCGGGGCGGCTCCGGCCGCGCGGGCTGCCGCGCAGTTCTCGTAGTACACGGCCTCGCCGCCCGAACCGGAGCCGTCGTCCGAACCGGTGTCGTTGTCGACCGCCGGTTCGGCCGTCACCGTCCTGGTCGCCAGCACGGTGACCGTGGCGGCGGGTTCGGGTGCGGGCGTCTCGGTGGCCGTGACCGTGGCGGTCGCCGTGGCCGTGGCCGTGGCCGTCACGGTCGCGGTGGGCCGCGGGTCGGCGGACACCGGATTCCCGTCCCCCTGACCGCCGCCGATACCGAGGCCGAGGACGAACGCCAGACCGATCGCGGGCAGTACGAATCTCTTGCGGGCCCATCTCGGGCCCTGCCGGTCCGGTGCCGGGGTGGGTATCGGAGCCGGTGGTGGGGCACCGGGAGTGTTGTACGGGTTGCTCATGGTCGTCCCCCCTGTTGGTTTTCAGGTGGGACGACGGTAGTGCGCCGGAAGAGGCGGTAAGGGGCTCTTGATGTCCCGGTGACCCTTCCGTGACCGCTCGGAGGCACGGGCGGGTGTGCGGTAGGGTCTGTCTGTGCGATCACGCGGGGCAACCGTGGGTCGACGCACCGGGACGTGGCGCAGCTTGGTAGCGCACTTGACTGGGGGTCAAGGGG
>NZ_JAVFVX010000123.1:0-20160 GCF_033441795.1 Streptomyces sp. ADMS
CCCGCCGCCCCTACCCGTCCCATCCCGTACCTGGGGGCTGCGCCCCCAGACCCCCAACGGCCCTGAACGGGCCTCGTCCTCAAACGCCGCAGAGGGGGTACCCCCGACGGGCTGGAACTGCCGGCCGGAGCTGAAGAGGTACCGGCCGGGCTGTTGAGGTACCGCCCAGGTTGCAGAAGCGGCGAGGGCGGGTGGGTGGTAAAGAAGCCGGCCGTGAAACAGGCCCTGTCCTCGAATGCCGGACGGGCTGGATGGTGCCGGGCAGTTCTGCTGAGGTACCGCCCGGGCTGCAGAAGCGTCGGGGGCCCATGGGCGGGGAAGACGCCGGCCCCGGACTGTGGTCGCCTCCTCTTCCCTACCGCCTGCGCCTCTTCGCCGGGTTCCCTGTTCGGCGTGTTGTTCGGCGGGTGTGTTCTGCGTGCGACGCCTCGTATTCCTGGCGGTTCAGGGCTTCGCCGGGGGCCTCCTTCAGGGAGCGGAGGAAGTAGGCGGCCAGGGAGCCCACGAAGCCGATCGTCAAGAGGCCGCGGAGAGCGGCCTGGCGGGTCGGGTCCGGGCGTTCGGTGAACGCGCCCCACGTGTGACCGAACGCCAGTGCGCTGCACACCGCGAACATGACCGCCACCAGGAGCGTCACCACGCCTCCCACTTCCGCGATCCGCAGGCCCTCGTAGGCGAAGCGCAGGATCAGGCAGGACGCCACCGCCGCCGCCAGCGAGCCGGCGGCCACTCCCACCCGGCGGGCCGTGTAGCCGGCGTCGTGGTCCACCCAGGTCGTGCCGAAGAAGCGGATGGGCTCGGGGCTGGGGCCTGTGTCGCCGCCCCCGGCGTTCTTGTCGCTCACGGGTCGATTATCGCCACCCGGGCACCGGCACCTTGATGCCGGTGCCGGTGCCCGGGTGGGTCGTGGTCTCGCGTGGGTCAGGAGCAGCGCGCTGCCACGTAGCCGTCACTGCCCGTCAGGACGTACGCGTCCGAGACGTACTCGCCGTTGTCGATGTTGTCCCAGATGTTCGACGTTCCGTACGGACCGGTGATCGCCTCGCCGGGGCGCTGACAGTAGATCGGGATCCTGGCGCCCTCGGACAGTACGCGGACGATGGTGTAACCGGTGCCCGGGCCGCTGCGGACGTTCAGGCGGTAGCCGGGGGCAACCGAGTAGTAGCGGACGGACGCCGTCGCTGTCGCCGTCGCTGCCGTCGTGATCGTCAGCTCCGTCCGGCCCCCGGTCTCGCTCCTGGCCTCGTCGGCCGTTCTCTCTCCGATGTGCTCTGCGGACATGAAAAAACCTCCCCCGTCGGACCCCATGACTGCCATGGGGTCCCGTTGATACCCCTCAAACACGCCATGAAACACATGTGCGGAACTCGTACACCAGCGTCAGCAAGCCGCCTCTGTCCCGTATCCGTCATCGACTAGGCTCCGTGCGTCGCGCGCGCGGCCGAACAGCACGGGGGTGAGTCCATGACGCCACAGCGGAACTCCGGAACCGGTGCGGAAGCGGAATTTCCGGAGTACGCCGGTCAGTACCGTCTGGAGTCACGGCTGGGTTCCGGCGGCATGGGCGTGGTGCACCTGGCCCGGAGTACCTCCGGGATGAAGCTCGCGGTGAAGGTCGTGCACGGCGAGTTCGCCCAGGACCCCGAGTTCAGAGGGCGGTTCCGGCAGGAGATCGCCGCCGCCCGGCGCGTCAGCGGTGCCTTCACCGCGCCCGTCGTCGATGCCGATCCCGAGGCCGAACGGCCCTGGATGGCCACCCTGTTCATTCCCGGTCCGACCCTTGCCGAGGAGGTGAAGCGGAACGGGTCCATGGATGCCGGGCAGCTGCGTCGGCTGATGGCCGGGCTTGCCGAGGCACTGCGGGACATTCACCGGGTCGGGGTCGTCCACCGGGATCTGAAGCCGAGCAACGTACTGCTCGCCGAGGACGGTCCGAAGGTCATCGACTTCGGCATTTCTCGGCCGAAGGACAGCGAACTGCGCACCGAGACCGGCAAGTTGATCGGTACACCGCCGTTCATGGCACCCGAGCAGTTCCGGCGGCCGCGCGACGTGGGTTCCGCCGCCGACATCTTCGCCCTGGGCTCGGTGATGGTGCACGCGTCGACCGGGCGCGGGCCGTTCGACTCCGACAGTCCGTACGTGGTCGCCTACCAGGTCGTGCACGACGAGCCCGACTTGACCGGCGTTCCGACGAACCTCGCCCCGTTGGTGCTGAGTTGTCTCGCCAAGGAGCCCGAGGACCGGCCCACTCCCGACGAACTGATGCGGGCACTCAGGTCGATTGCCGCCTCGTACGACACCCAGACGTTCATACCCGAGCAGCGACGCACGGCGGACACCCTGGGTGCCTCGGACACGTCGGAAGGTCGGCAGGTGGGAGGCTCCAGCCATTCCGCCGCCTCCCCCTCGGCGGGCTCCCCCGACTCCCCTTCCCTCAACTCCGGCTCCCTCGAACGGCGTTCGGATCGGAGGCAGCTGCGCAAGCGCGTCGTCCTCGCCGCGGGTGCGCTCGTACTCGCGGCCGGGGGTGTCTTCGCCTCGGTGCAGGTGACCGGCGGCGGTGATCCGGTTTCCGCGCCCACGGACGGTCCCTCCAGGGCCGGTACGACGGCCGCCGCTGCCAATTTCCGGGCCTGGGCGGTGCGGCCGGCCGGCGACGACGACGCCGGTATGCCCCAATGCTCGTACGGCGGCGGGAAGTTGTTCTGTGCCCAGTCGGGGCTGGTCTCCGCCGTCGACCCGGCCGACGGCACCGTCCTGTGGCGGCACCCGATCAGCGCCACCCTCGTTCCGAGCCGCCCGCCCGTCCTGTCGGGCGGGCTCGTGCACCCCCCGCTGGACGACGGCCCCCGGCTGGAGGCGCTCGATCCCGGCACGGGCCGCACCCGGTGGCAGGAGACCGTCTCCGACCGCGTCGGCCTCGGATACGCCGGCGGCATGACCCTTCTCACCGGCGCCGACGGGAAGGTCACCGGCGTCGACAGCGCGTCCGGTGACAGCAGATGGAACCGGCGGATCGCCGGTCTGAGCGGCCCGCGGCTGTTCTCCTTCGCCGGCGACCAGCTCGCTTACGCCACGAGCACGGCCGAGGACGGGGCGAGTACGCGCGTCGCCGCCCTGGACCCGGGCACGGGTGACGTGCGCTGGCAGGAGCGGTTGGACGGGGAGCTGAAGCCCATCGGCACCACCGACGCGGGCGCCTCCGTCTTCTTCGCCGCCCTCGACACCGTGTACGGGGACACGGTCGCCGTCGTCGACTACGACCCGGCGACCGGAACCTCGCGCAAGGTCGATGTGACCGTTCCACTCCAGCGGGCCCATGGTGTCGTGCGCGGGAACACCGTCTATCTGATGGCCGGCGGAGGTGCGCTGATCGCCGTGGATCTGAAGGCGGGGAAGCAGCTCTGGCGGCTGGAGACGTCCGTGAGCCTCGGCTCGGCGCCGGCCGCCGACGGGCGGTACGTGTACTTCACGGCCGCCGACGGACGGCTGCTCGCGGTGAACGCCCGTACGGGGAAACTCGCGGGACAGACGGCACCGCGGCTCGGCCCGGCCTCGGACACGATCGCCGCCTCGATTCCAGCCCCCGTCGCCGCCGGCGGACGCGTCTACGCGAGCGCTCCCGACGGTTCCGTCTTCGCCGTGGACGCGACCGACCCGGCCGGCTGGTGACCTCCGGCGCCAGGAGCACGTACAGCAGCTGAAGCCCGTACGCGACGGGATGCACGCACGGAAAGGGGCCGCTCCTCAGGAGCGGCCCCTCCGTACAGGCATACGGGCTCAGCCCAGCTTCGACACGTCCCGCACCGCGCCCCTGTCGGCGCTCGTCGCCATCGCCGCGTACGCGCGCAGGGCCGCGGAGACCTTGCGCTCGCGGGAGACGGGGGCGTAGACGCCGTTCAGGGCCTCGCGGCGGGCCGCCAGCTCCTCGTCCGCGACCAGCAGCTCGATCGTGCGGTTCGGGATGTCGATACGAATGCGGTCGCCGTCCCTGACGAGGGCGATCGTGCCGCCGGAAGCCGCCTCGGGGGAGGCGTGGCCGATGGAGAGGCCCGAGGTGCCGCCGGAGAAGCGGCCGTCCGTGACCAGGGCGCAGGTCTTGCCGAGACCGCGGCCCTTGAGGAACGAGGTCGGGTAGAGCATCTCCTGCATACCGGGGCCGCCCTTGGGGCCCTCGTAGCGGATGACGACGACGTCGCCGTCGGTGACCCGCTTGTTGAGGATCTTCTCGACGGCCTCTTCCTGCGACTCGCAGACGACCGCGGGGCCCTCGAAGGTCCAGATCGACTCGTCGACACCGGCCGTCTTCACGACGCAGCCGTCGACGGCGAGGTTGCCCTTGAGGACCGCCAGGCCGCCGTCCTTCGAGTACGCGTGTTCGGCGCTGCGGATGCAGCCGCCGGCGGCGTCCTCGTCGAGGGCCTCCCAGCGCTCCGACTGGGAGAAGGCCTCCGCCGAGCGCACACAGCCGGGTGCCGCGTGCCACAGCTCCAGGGCCTCCGGCGACGGTGAGCCGCCGCGCACGTCCCATGTCTTCAGCCAGTCCGCGAGGGACGAACTGTGAACCGAGTTCACGTCCTCGTTGAGCAGGCCCGCGCGGTGCAGTTCGCCGAGGAGGGCGGGGATACCGCCGGCCCGGTGCACGTCCTCCATGTAGTACGTGCGGTCCTTGGCGACGTTCGGCGCGACCTTGGCCAGGCACGGAACCCGGCGCGAGACCTCGTTGATGTCGTCCAGGCCGAACGGGACGCCCGCCTCCTGGGCGGCGGCCAGCAGGTGCAGGATCGTGTTGGTCGAGCCGCCCATCGCGATGTCGAGGGCCATGGCGTTCTGGAAGGCCGCGAAGGTGGCGACGTTCCGGGGCAGGACCGTCTCGTCGTCCTGCTCGTAGTAGCGGCGGGTGATGTCCATCACCGTGCGGCCCGCGTTCTCGTACAGCGCGCGGCGGGCCGTGTGCGTGGCCAGGACCGAGCCGTTGCCGGGGAGGGCGAGTCCGATGGCCTCAGCGAGGCAGTTCATCGAGTTGGCCGTGAACATGCCGGAACAGGAACCGCAGGTCGGACAGGCGTTCTCCTCGATTCGAAGGATGTCCTCGTCCGAGATCTTCTCGTTCACGGCGTCGGAGATCGCGTCGACCAGGTCGAGCGTACGAACCGTGCCGTCGACCAGCGTGGCCCGGCCGGACTCCATCGGGCCGCCGGAGACGAAGACCGCGGGGATGTTGAGGCGCAGTGCCGCGTTCAGCATGCCCGGGGTGATCTTGTCGCAGTTGGAGATGCAGATCAGGGCGTCGGCGCAGTGGGCCTCGACCATGTACTCCACGCTGTCCGCGATCAGGTCGCGGGAGGGGAGGCTGTAGAGCATGCCTCCGTGGCCCATCGCGATGCCGTCGTCGACGGCGATCGTGTTGAACTCGCGCGGGATGCCTCCGGCGGCGGTGATGGCCTCGCTGACGATGCGGCCGACCGGCTGGAGGTGGGTGTGGCCGGGCACGAACTCGGTGAAGCTGTTCGCGACCGCGATGATCGGCTTCCGCCCGATGTCGGCACCCGGTACACCGGAGGCGCGCATAAGGGCGCGCGCGCCCGCCATGTTGCGGCCGTGGGTGACTGTGCGGGACCTGAGCTCGGGCATCGTCGCTCGCTCCTTCGGAGAGTTGTGACTCACGTCGAGCGTACGCCGGTCGTTCCGGAGGCCGACGCGGTGTCCGGAATACGGGATGGGCGTCTCGGGTTCCGGGTGCGGGTCCCATGGGGGATGGTCACGCCCACGCGGCGGAGCCGCACATGTCCCAGCCCCGCGCCCCTATCGGGGCGCCGTCAGGTGGGCCTGTATCACAGGGGCCACCCTCTCGATGATCTGCTCCGGGTCCGCCGACGCCAAGGGCTCCACCTTGATGACGTAGCGCAGCATCGCGATCCCCACCAGTTGGGCTGCGGCCAGTTCGGCACGAAGTTCGGCGTCAGGGAGGTCCAGCCGGGCCGCGATGCGACGCAGCAGCTGGGCGGAGATCAGGCGGCGGAAGACTCCGGCCGCGGCCTCGTTGTTCATGGCGGAGCGGACGATCGCGAGCAGTGCCTTGCGTGTGGCCGGGTTCTCCCAGACCCCGAAGAAGAAGCGGGCCAGCCGCTCGCCGACGCCGTCGGGGGGACCTTCGGCGATCGAGCCGGGGGCACTCAGGAGGGGTCCGGCGGCGACCTCGATGGACGCCTCGAAGACCTGCTCCTTGGTGCCGAAGTAGTGGTGCACGAGTGCCGAGTCGACGCCCGCGGCCTTGGCGATGCCGCGTACGGACGTCTTGTCGTAACCCCGTTCGGAGAACTCCTCACGGGCCGCCGCCAGGATGCGGTCGCGGGCGGCGGGGGCGTCCGCGGAGTCCGTACGGGAGGGACGTCCCCGGCGGCGGGGGGCCGCGCCGGTCATGGGCGCGGTCCCCCGCCGGGGACAACTCTGGCGGCCGAGGCCAGGTGGAGGCGGGTGAAGGCGAGCGCCTCGGCGAGGTCGGCCTCGCGCTCGACGCCGGACATCGCCCGGCGGGTGTTGACCTCGATCACGACATGGCCGTCGAAACCCGTGAGCGCGAGCCGTTCGAGCAGCTCGGCGCAGGGCTGCGTACCGCGGCCCGGGACCAGGTGCTCGTCCTTGTTGGAGCCGTTGCCGTCGGCGAGATGGACATGGCCGAGGCGGTCGCCCATGACACCGATCATCTCCATGGCGTCGCTGCGGGCCGTCGCGGTGTGGCTGAGGTCGATCGTGAAGTGCCGGTAGTCGTCCTTCGTGACGTCCCAGTCGGGGGCGTACGCCAGCATCTCCCGGTCGCGGTAGCGCCAGGGGTACATGTTCTCGACGGCGAACCGTACGTCCGTCTCGTCGGCCATGCGCCAGATGCCGGTGACGAAGTCACGCGCGTACTGGCGCTGCCAGCGGAAGGGGGGATGCACGACGACGGTCGACGCGCCGAGCTTCTCGGCGGCCGCCTGGGCGCGCTGGAGCTTGGTCCAGGGGTCCGTGGACCAGACGCGCTGGGTGATGAGGAGGCAGGGGGCGTGGATGGCCAGGACGGGGATGCGGTGGTAGTCGCTCAGTCTGCGCAGGGCTTCGATGTCCTGGCTTACGGGGTCCGTCCAGACCATGACCTCGACACCGTCGTATCCGAGGCGTGCGGCGATCTCGAAGGCCGTCGCCGTCGACTCCGGGTACACGGAGGCCGTGGACAGCGCGACCTTCGCATCCGGGATGCGTACGACTGGTTCTGCCACGGGAGACAGGGTACGGGGTGCGTAGGTCGGCCGGGGGTGGGGTGCCTGTTCGTCGTCGGGGTTCGGCGCGTGCGGGTCGTGTGTGGCCTGTCGCGCGGTTACGCGCCCCTGGGCAGGCAGGGGCTTGGGGCGTGCCGGAGCCGGTCCTGGGAGAAGGACCGCTACTCGGTGCCCATGTGGGTGCCCATGTGGTCCAGGCGGCGGAGGATCACGCCCTCCCTGAGGGCCCACGGGCAGACCTCCAGCGTCTTCACGCCGAAGAGGTCCATCGCTGCCTCCGCCACCAGAGCGCCCGCGACGAGCTGGCCCGCCCGGCTTTCCGAGACTCCGGGGAGGGCCGCTCGTTCCGCTGTCGTCATGGAGGCGAGTTCGGGGACCAGGGTCGTGAGGGACTCGCTCTTCAGTTCGCGCTGGACGTAGAGGCCGTCCGTCGAGCGGGCCGCGCCCGCCAGGCGGGCGAGCTGCTTGAAGGTCTTCGACGTGGCCACGACGTGGTCCGGCGCGCCGAAGCGGCTGAACTCGCCCACGGTACGGGCGATCTGGGCGCGTACATGGCGGCGCAGGGACCTGATGTCGTCGGGGTCGGGCGGGTCGCCGGGGAGCCAGCCCGCGGTCAGGCGGCCGGCGCCGAGCGGGAGGGAGACCGCGGTGTCGGGCTCTTCGTCGATGCCATAGGCGATCTCCAGGGAGCCGCCGCCGATGTCGAGGACGAGGAGCTTGCCGGCCGACCAGCCGAACCAGCGGCGGGCCGCGAGGAAGGTGAGGCGGGCCTCCTCGGAACCGGTCAGGACCTGGAGCTCGACGCCCGTTTCGGCCTGCACGCGCGCGAGGACGTCGTCGGCGTTGCTCGCCTCGCGCACGGCGGAGGTCGCGAACGGCAGCAGGTCCTCGACACCCTTGTCCTCGGCGGCCTGGAGCGCGTCCTGGACCACGGCGACGAGTTTGTCGACCCCTTCGGGGCCGATGGCTCCGCCGTCGTCGAGGAGTTGGGCGAGCCGCAGCTCGACCTTGTGCGAATGCGCGGGCAGCGGGCGCGCGCCCGGGTGCGCATCCACCACCAGCAGATGCACCGTGTTCGATCCCACGTCGAGGACACCGAGTCTCATGGACGGAACGCTACTGCCAGCCGTGCCCGCATCCGTCCCCGGAGCGGTGCCGGAAGGGGGTCTGGGCGACTTACCCTGGACGCGTGCCAAAGACGAAAAAGGCAAAGGCCGACAAGTCGGCAGTGTCAGCCCTCCCAGCGAAGTCCCCGAGGTCCTCGAAATCCTCGAAGTCGGCCAGGGCGAGCGACGAGAAAGGGCTCGACTTCGCGCGCGCGTGGGTGGAGTTCCCTGATCCGGCGGACCACGAGCAGGTCTTCCGCTGTGATCTGACATGGCTGACCTCTCGCTGGAACTGCGTCTTCGGAAGCGGCTGCCAGGGCATCCAGGCCGGTCGCGCGGACGACGGCTGCTGCACGCTGGGCGCCCATTTCTCCGACGAGGACGACGAGAAGCGCGTCGCCGGACATGTGGCGCGGCTCACGCCCGACATCTGGCAGCACCACGACATCGGCACCGAGTCCGGCTGGACCTCCGAGGACGAGGAGGGCTCGCGGCAGACCCGGCCGTACCAGGGGTCGTGCATCTTCCAGAACCGGCCCGGGTTCGCGGGCGGCGTGGGCTGCTCGCTGCACATCCTGGCACTGCGGGAGGGCCGCGAGCCCCTGGAGACCAAGCCGGACGTCTGCTGGCAGCTTCCGGTGCGGCGGACGTACGACTGGATCGACCGGCCCGACGACACGCGCGTGCTCCAGGTGTCGATCGGTGAGTACGACCGGCGCGGCTGGGGTCCGGGCGGCCACGACCTGCACTGGTGGTGCACGTCTGCGACCTCGGCACACGGCGCGGGCGACCCGGTGTACGTCTCGTACCGGCCGGAGCTGGTCGAGCTGATGGGCAAGGCGGGGTACGACCGGCTGGTCGAGCTCTGTGAGGAGCGGCTGGCCTCGCAGTTGCCGCTGCTGGCTCCGCATCCGGCTGATCCAGTCCGCTGATCCCCGTTCATCGACTGCCGTCGGTTCACGGTGGCCGGCTAGGACGCCGGGGTGCTGGGGGCACCGCTGCCGACGGGCGGCGACGAGCCTCCGGGGTCGGCCGGGGTCGAGGTCACCGAGGCCGTCGGGGTGGGAGTCTGCGTGGGTTCCGGGTCCGGGGCCGGTGAGGACGGTGGCGGGTCGCTGGGGGGCGCGGGCGCGGAGGTCGTCGGGTGCGGGGTCGGGGGCGGAGTCGTCGGGCGGGACGGGCCGGGGGCCGGCGGGGCCGGTGGGTTCGAGGGTGCGGGCGCGGTGCCGTACCCCTCGATGGAGACGACGGCGGCTCCGGGTGCGATCGACACCCGTGCGCTCCAGTGGCCGGCCGGCTCGCGCAAAGGGTCGACGTACACCTTGATCGTGACCGACTCTCCGGGTCGCAGCGTTCCCGACGACCGGCTCGGATACAGCCAGGACGCTCCTGTGGACGCCGTCCAGCGCACTGGCGTGTGCCCGGACGCGGTGAGGGTGATGAGCGTCGTGTCCCCGTCGCTGGAGGCCTCCACGGTGAGCAGGCCCGGGCTCTCCTTCGCGCCGGGGACCGCACTGACGACCTCCACGGAGACGTCCGGTGAGCCGGCGTCCTTCCTGAGGAGACCGCTGCCGGGGCCGGTGCCCGCGTTGCCGGCGTTGCCCGTGTTCTCGTAGCCGCCGCTCCCGGCCCGGTCGTCGAGGATGTCGGGGCGCTGCGCCTCGCTCGCGGTGGCCGAGCGGTCCCCGGGGCCGCCCTCGCCGGTCATCGGGGCCCCGCGGTAGGCCGCCCACAGGGCGAGGACGGGGGCGGCCACCACGGTGGCGACGACCGTGGTCGTGACGGCACGCGCGCGTAGGCGGTCCCTTCGGGCGGCGCGGTCCTTGGGGTCCATCGGGAAGCCGCGCCGGTCGAAGCGCGGAGCGGCGGCGCCCCGCGCGCGCGGGAGGTGTGCCATGGCGACGTGCAGGGCCGCGCGGGGCGCCTCCAGGACGGGCAGCTCGGCGGGCGTGACGCTGGTCCCGGGCCAGGCGTCGGGGGCGGCGCGCTCGGCGGTACGGCGGCAGCGCGGACAGTCGTCGACATGCCGGACCAGCTCGCGGCGCAGTGCGCTGCTGAGCACCAGCTGGTGGTCGCCGGTGAGACGGGCGACGCTCGGACAGGCGCCGGTCTCGACGACGGCGAGGGCGGCGCGGGTGCGTTCGACCTCGCAGGCGGCGGAGGCGAGCAGTTCGCGGGCGGCGGTGGCGTCCATGCCCAGGACGGCGGCGACCTCATGGGCGGCGAGCTTGTGGCGCACGGCGAGTTCGAGTGCCTCGCGCTGTTCGGGGGTGGTGCCGGCGGCCTCCGGCCAGGCGAGCTGGGCCAGTTCACGGCGGTGCGCTTCCTGGGCCTCTTCGGACACGGGGGCGGCGGAGTCGGGGGTGGCCTGGGGAGCGGGGGCGGCGGACGCCTGCCGCCTGCCGCGGCGGCCGGCCGCGTGCGTGCTCTGACGTTTCTGCTTGGCCTCGGCCAGCTTGCGCAGGCAGGCCCAGCGGGCCAGGGCGTAGAGCCAGGCCCTGCGGTCACCGGCGGACTCCGGGCCGCGCGGGCTGCGGCGCTCGGCGAGCGCCAGGACGTCACCGAGGGCGGCGGTCGCCGTGTCGTGGTCGCACAGGACGGAGAGGCAGTAGGTGAACAGGCCGTCCAGATACGGCTCGTAGCGTGCGGGCGGGCGCTGGACGAGCGTGCGCCCCGCCGCCCGGTCGCGCGCCTCACGGTGCGCCCGGTGTGCGCCGGTGCTGCGGGTCGGGGTGTCCGGACTGCTGCTCATCATCCGTGCGACCGTAGGCGCCTTACGACGACCGCTTCTCCCACCTTGAGCACATTTAATCCGTACGGGTGAAACGATCCCTCAATAGGGGACAGTAACCCCGGATCGCGTGGCTCGTTCCCGATCTGACGTGGCCGGTTCGTGCGGGGAGCGCGGCTGCCGGCACCCGTCGCCGACGGTGATGTCAGTGGTCCCGGATACGGTTCGTCTCATGGCTGCCCGTACGAAGACCGCGAAGGACCGACCGTCCTACCGCTGCACCGAGTGCGGCTGGCAGACGGTCAAGTGGCTCGGCCGCTGCTCCGAGTGCCAGGCCTGGGGCACGGTGGAGGAGTACGGCGCGCCCGCGGTCCGTACGACGGCACCGGGCCGCGTCACCACCTCCGCGGTCCCCATCGGCCAGGTAGACGGCCGCCAGGCCACCGCACGCACCACCGGCGTACCCGAACTGGACCGCGTACTCGGCGGCGGGCTGGTCCCGGGGGCCGTGGTTCTCGTGGCCGGTGAACCGGGCGTGGGCAAGTCGACGCTCCTCCTGGACGTGGCGGCGAAGTCGGCGAGCGACGAGCACCGCACCCTGTACATCACGGGCGAGGAGTCCGCGAGCCAGGTCCGGCTGCGCGCCGACCGCATCAAGGCGATCGACGACCACCTGTACCTCGCGGCGGAGACGGACCTGGCAGCGGTGCTGGGCCACCTGGACGCCGTGAAACCGTCGCTCCTGATCCTCGACTCCGTACAGACGGTGGCCTCCCCCGAGATCGACGGTGCGCCGGGCGGTATGGCGCAGGTCCGCGAGGTCGCCGGGGCGCTGATCCGCGTCTCCAAGGAGCGCGGCATGTCGACGCTCCTGGTGGGCCATGTCACCAAGGACGGCGCGATCGCCGGCCCGCGTCTCCTGGAACACCTGGTGGACGTGGTCCTGTCCTTCGAGGGCGACCGGCACGCCCGCCTCCGTCTCGTCCGGGGCGTCAAGAACCGTTACGGCACGACGGACGAGGTCGGCTGCTTCGAGCTGCACGACGAGGGCATCACGGGCCTCGCCGACCCGAGCGGCCTGTTCCTGACGCGGCGCGCCGAGCCGGTGCCGGGCACCTGTCTGACCGTCACCCTGGAGGGCCGCCGCCCGCTCGTCGCCGAGGTCCAGGCGCTCACCGTCGACTCGCAGATCCCCTCCCCGAGACGTACGACGTCGGGTCTGGAGACGTCCCGGGTCTCGATGATGCTCGCGGTTCTCGAACAACGGGGCAGGATCAGCGCGCTCGGAAAGCGGGACATCTATTCGGCGACGGTGGGCGGGGTGAAGCTCTCCGAGCCTGCCGCGGACCTCGCGATCGCCCTTGCGCTGGCCTCCGCCGCCAGCGACACCCCGCTGCCGAAAAACCTGGTCGCGATCGGCGAAGTGGGCCTCGCGGGCGAGGTCAGACGGGTGACGGGGGTCCAGCGCCGCCTCTCCGAAGCCCACCGTCTGGGCTTCACCCACGCCCTCGTTCCGTCGGACCCTGGCAAGGTCCCCACCGGTATGAAGGTCCTCGAAGTCGCCGACATGGGGGAGGCGCTCCGGGTGCTTCCGAGGTCGCGTAGGAGAGAGGCCCCACGGGACGGGGAGGACCGCCGGTAGACTTTGCCCAGGTCTCGCCCGTGCGTACGAACCCAGTGTGCGAAACGGGAGCACCCCAGATCCTGCGACCGGAGGAGTGCAGTGGCAGCCAACGACCGGGCAGCAGCTCCCGGAAAGTCCGGTGGGAGCTCCGGTGCCGATGGCCTGATGCGCGCCTCACTGAGCGCCGTGGCACCCGGCACGGCGCTGCGCGACGGGCTTGAACGGATTCTCCGCGGCAACACCGGCGGACTCATCGTGCTCGGCTCCGACAAGACCGTCGAGGCGATGTGCACGGGCGGTTTCGTCCTGGACGTCGAGTTCTCGGCGACCAGGCTGCGCGAGCTGTGCAAGCTCGACGGCGGCATCGTGGTCTCCTCGGACCTGTCCAAGATCCTGCGGGCCGGCGTCCAACTGGTCCCGGACCCGACGATCCCCACCGACGAGACGGGCACGCGGCACCGCACCGCCGACCGTGTGTCGAAACAGGTGGGCTTCTCGGTCATCTCGGTCTCCCAGTCCATGAGACTGATCGCGCTGTACGTGGACGGCCAGCGCCGTGTCCTGGAGGACTCGGCCGCGATCCTCTCCCGCGCGAACCAGGCCCTGGCGACCCTGGAGCGCTACAAGCTCCGCCTCGACGAGGTCGCGGGCACGCTCTCCGCGCTGGAGATCGAGGACCTGGTGACGGTCCGTGACGTCTCGGCGGTGGTGCAGCGCCTGGAGATGGTCCGCCTCATCGCGACGGAAATCGCCGGGTACGTGCTCGAGTTGGGCACCGACGGACGGCTTCTGGCCCTTCAGCTCGACGAGTTGATCGCGGGTGTGGAGCCGGAGCGCGAGCTGGTGGTCCGGGACTACGTTCCCGAGCCGACCGCCAAACGCTCCCGCACGGTCGACGAGGCGCTCGCGGAACTCGACGCGCTCAGCCACGCCGAACTGCTCGAACTCTCCACGGTGGCCAAGGCGCTGGGCTACACGGGCTCACCCGAGACCCTCGACTCGGCGGTCTCCCCCCGCGGCTTCCGCCTCCTGGCGAAGGTGCCGCGCCTGCCCGGCGCGATCATCGACCGCCTGGTGGAACACTTCGGCGGCCTGCAGAAGCTGCTGGCGGCGAGCGTCGACGACCTGCAGACGGTGGACGGGGTCGGCGAGGCGAGGGCGCGCAGCGTGCGGGAGGGGCTGTCGCGGCTGGCGGAGTCGTCGATTCTGGAACGGTACGTGTAGGCGGGACGGACAGACCGACCCACTGGGTCCGGTTCCTGGCCGGTCCCGTTCCCGGCCGGTCCCGTTCCCGGCCGGTCCCGTTCCTGGCTGACGCTGCCCTGCTCGATCCCTGGCCCGCTCAGTCCTTGCCCAGTACGAATGACGTCGGTGCGATCGTGAAGCCCTGGGTCTGGGCCTCGACCAGGTAGGTACCGGCTTCCGCGGACCCCGCCTCCGGTGTGGCGCACTCGGGGGCGCTCGCCTTGCGGTCCCACTCGAACGTGTACGTGATGCTGCCGCCGGCCGAGACACGGAACAGCAGACCGGCCGTGTCCTTGGGGCAGTCGTCCGAGGACCAGATGTCGTCGTCGCTGCTCGCCTGCGTGATCGTCACCACCGCGACCTTCGGACCGAGGTCGACCTTGCAGTCGTTGGCTGAGGTGTTCCTGGCGATCAGCTGGAAGGTGGGCGTCTCGTCGGGCGCGTACGTGTTCTGCACACTGCGCAGGGTCAACTGGACGACGCCGGCTGCGCAGTTGGGCAGGGTGGAACCGGCCGGAAGGGTGTCGCTGCTGCCGACGCTGCCGTTCACGCCGTCGTCCGTACCGCCGGCGCCGCCGCCCGTCCCGGCGGACCCGCTGCCGCTGCCGGACCCATCGGACCCGCCCGAACCGCTGGAGTCGCCGGAGCCCGCCGAGCCGGAGCCGGATTCCGAGCCGCCGGTTTCCGTACCGGCCGACTCATCGCGTCCGCCCGGGGCTTGACTGATCGCGGGGCCCGAACCGGACGGTCCCGGGGTGATCGTCTGCACGGGGTTCTTGCCGTTGGCGCCGTTCGTGCCGTTGTTCCCGCCTCCGCTGCCGGAGGTGACGACCCAGACGATCAGTAGCGTCAGCAGAGCGAGCACAGACAGCAGAACGGCCCTCCGTCGCCAGTAGATGGAGGAGGGAAGCGGCCCGACCGGATTGCGCATAGATCCCACGGCGCAAACTGTACGAGAGATCGGACCGTTCACTCGCCCCACCCGCCGCCGGGGCCTCAACTTTTCCGGATCATCATCCCGGCGAAGGGGGTGGTGACGTGGCTGAACTCCTTCCGAACAGGGAGTAGTTCAGGGTGGGGTGGGTGCAGCCCGGAGCATTTCGACTCCAGCCCGTCCGGCGTTTGAGGACAAGGCCGCCTCAGAGTCGAAGCAGGGCTCTGAGGGCGGCAGCCCCCAGGGATGGGACGGGTAAGGGCGGCGGGGGCGAAACACCCACCTCCACGCCGCACCGCATCGCACAACCCCGCACCCCCACATGGCAGGATCGGAACCGCCATGACTGCGCCCACGAAGCCCACGCACCGCGACGACAGCACCCCCCTCCACTCCCCCGTCATCGACTGGTTCGACGAACACGCCCGCGATTTGCCCTGGCGGCGCCCGGACGCCGGCCCCTGGGGCGTGATGGTCAGCGAGTTCATGCTGCAGCAGACGCCCGTCAACCGCGTACTGCCCGTCTACGAGCAGTGGCTCGCCCGCTGGCCCCGCCCCGCCGACCTCGCCGCCGACCCCTCCGGCGAAGCCGTCCGCGCCTGGGGCCGGCTCGGCTACCCGCGCCGCGCCCTGCGCCTGCACGGCGCCGCCGCCGCCATAACGGAACGCCACGGTGGCGACGTACCCACCGAGCACGCCCAGCTGCTCGCGCTGCCCGGCATCGGCGAGTACACGGCCGCGGCCGTCGCCTCGTTCGCCTACGGCCAGCGGCACGCCGTACTGGACACGAACGTCCGCCGTGTCTTCGCCCGTGCCGTCGCCGGCGTTCAGTACCCCCCGAACGCCACCACCGCCGCCGAACGCAAGCTCGCCCGCGCCCTGTTGCCGGACGACGAGCACACGGCCGCCCGCTGGGCCGCCGCCTCCATGGAGCTCGGCGCGCTCGTCTGCACGGCCAGGAACGAGACCTGTCACCGCTGTCCGATCGCCGCCCAGTGCGCCTGGCGGCTCGCCGGGAAGCCCGCGCACGAAGGTCCGGCCCGCCGTGGCCAGACGTACGCGGGCACGGACCGTCAGGTGCGCGGCAAGCTGCTCGCCGTACTCCGCGAAGCCCACACCCCCGTACCGCAGGCCGCGCTCGACAGCGTGTGGCACGAGCCGGTCCAGCGTGCCCGGGCCCTCGACGGTCTTGTCTCCGACGGTCTGGTCGAGCCCCTGCCGGGCGGGCTGTACCGCCTGCCTCACAGCTGAGACGGACAGCCGGGACGGACACAGCCGACACACACACCCGGCCTTCCGTAACACCCCGGCACGCCACCAAATCACCCCATAACACCACCAACTGCACTGTCCGCTAACCCC
The DNA here is from genome assembly GCF_033441795.1 of Streptomyces sp. ADMS. Lineage (NCBI taxonomy): Bacteria > Bacillati > Actinomycetota > Actinomycetes > Kitasatosporales > Streptomycetaceae > Streptomyces > Streptomyces sp. ADMS. Next base: position 16,265 of record NZ_JAVFVX010000123.1, read on the forward strand.
TTCCCTACTTCCGTTACACAACCGACGGACAGCCGCGCGCTCCCCGCAGGCTGGCTCGGACAACCCCGTGACAACGCCTCCGTAGCTTCGTCCCTGTACAGACCACAGGGCAGTGAAAGCCGGCCGGCAGACAGGCCGGAAACGGGGATCGGGAGGCGGTCGAGATGTCGCAGCAGGGCGAGGTGCTCGAATTCGAGGAGTACGTCCGCACACGGCAGGACGCGCTGTTGCGCAGCGCCCGTCGACTGGTCCCGGACCCCGTCGACGCCCAGGACCTGCTGCAGACGGCGCTCGTGCGGACGTACGGCCGCTGGGAGGGCATAGCCGACAAGCGGCTCGCGGACGCCTACCTCCGCCGGGTGATGATCAACACCCGGACCGAGTGGTGGCGGGCGCGCAAGCTGGAGGAGGTACCCACCGAGCAGCTCCCGGACGCGTGTGTCGACGACTCGACCGAGCAGCACGCGGACCGTGCCCTCCTGATGGATGTCATGAAGGTGCTCGCACCCAAGCAGCGGAGTGTCGTCGTGCTGCGACACTGGGAGCAGATGTCCACGGAGGAGACGGCCGCCGCCCTCGGCATGTCGGCCGGCACCGTCAAAAGCACGCTGCACCGGGCGCTCGCCCGGCTCCGGGAGGAGCTGGAGGCCCGCGATCTGGACGCACGCGCGCTGGAGCATGAGGAGCGGGAGCGTTGCGCGGCCTAGGCACAGGGGCGACCGAACCCGGAGTCCCACGGACGGACCGGGACCCGGACGCGGACCCACCCCCGGATCCCGGTCCGGGTTCACGGGAGCGGGCAGGGCATTCCCCGGGGCTGCTCATGGGGACGGCCGTGTCCGCCCCGGCAGGGCGGGCCTTTCAGGCGGTGATCACGGCGACGGCCGTGCTCGCCGCCCTCACCCTTTTCGTCTCCGCCTGCGCCACCGGCGGCACCGGTGCCCGTGACGAGGGCCCGGCCGGCTCCGACGCCGTCGCGGGCAAGCTGAGCCCCTCCGCCGCACCCTCCGCGTATGCCACTCCGGACGACGTGAACGCGGTCAGGCTCGTCATGGACGACCCGGGGGTCGCGGCCTCGGTCAAGCGCGCGCTGAAGCCGTGCGTCGGGGACGAGTACCCGGTGGACGTGTCGTACGGCGACCTGACGGACGGGGCCGTCGACGACGTCGTCGTCAACGTCATGACGTGCAGCGATGCCGTGGGCGTCGGCTCCTACGTGTACCGCGAGGCGGGTGACGGCTACCGGAACGTCTTCAGGGCCGAGGAGTCGCCGGTCTACGCGGAGATAGACCGCGGCGATCTGGTGGTCACCAAGCAGGTGTACAAGAAGGACGACCCGGTGACGAGCCCGTCCGGCGAGAATGTGATCACCTACCGGTGGACGGCGGGCCGCTTCACCCTGGAGTACCGCACGCACAACGAGTACAGCGGCGCCGTCGACGGCGCCGCACCGACGACGGCCCCGAACTGACCCCGCATGCCCCTGTACTGAACCCCTACCGACCCCGCACCGCCCGCACGAGACGAGAACTGAGAGAACCCGGGATGGCAGACCAGACCCACGTCCTCTTCGTCGAGGACGACGACGTCATCCGCGAGGCCACCCAACTCGCCCTGGAGCGGGACGGCTTCGCGGTCACCGCCATGCCCGACGGACTCTCGGGCCTGGAGGCGTTCCGCGCGGACCGCCCCGACATCGCCCTGCTGGACGTCATGGTCCCGGGCCTCGACGGGGTCAGTCTGTGCCGCCGCATCCGCGACGAGTCCACCGTGCCGGTGATCATGCTCTCCGCGCGCGCCGACTCGATCGACGTGGTCCTGGGCCTGGAGGCGGGCGCCGACGACTACGTCACGAAGCCCTTCGACGGGGCCGTCCTGGTCGCCCGGATCCGCGCGGTCCTGCGCCGCTTCGGTCACGCGAGCGGTCCGAACGCGGCTGCCGCGGAGGGCGGCGCGCCCGTGACCGGCGGGGTGCTCGTCTTCGGCGACCTGGAAATCGACACCGAGGGCATGGAGGTCCGCAAGGAGGGCCGGCCGGTGGCGCTGACGCCCACCGAGATGCGGCTGCTGCTGGAGTTCTCCTCCGCTCCGCGCACGGTTCTCTCTCGCGACAGGCTCCTCGAACGCGTGTGGGACTACGGCTGGGGCGGCGACACCCGGGTCGTCGACGTCCATGTGCAACGGCTGCGTACGAAGATCGGACAGGACCGGATCGAGACGGTCCGCGGCTTCGGCTACAAGTTGAAGGCCTGAGCGGGCCCATGCGTCTCAGAGGAATCCGGTTCGCGGGCATCGCGGGCATCCACACCGGGCTCAGATGGAAGCTGAGCGCCGCCATCGCGCTGGTGGGCGCGCTCGTGGCGGTAACGCTCAGCCTGGTCGTGCACAACGCGGCCCGGGTCTCGATGCTGGACGGCGCGCGCGACCTCGCGGACGAACGTGTGCTGATCGGGCAGAGCAACTACAACCTGTCGGGGCGGCCCAACTTCCCCGGTATCAAGGTCGACGACCCGAATCTGCCGCAGGAGCTGCGGGAGAAGGCGGCGCAGGGCCGCCGGGCGACCTATGTGACCGACCGGCCGGACGGGGCGCCGGACATCTGGGCGGCCGTGCCGCTCAGGGACGGGCACATCATGTCGCTGCACACCGGGTTCACCGACCGCAGTACGGACATCATGGCCGACCTCGACCAGGCGCTGATCATCGGTTCGATCGCCGTCGTCCTCGGCGGCAGCGCGCTCGGGGTGCTCATCGGCGCCCAGCTGTCGCGCCGGCTGCGCAAGGCGGCGGCCGCAGCGAACCAGGTCGCCAAGGGCGAGACGGACGTACGGGTGCGGGACGCCATCGGCGGTGTCGTACGGGACGAGACCGACGACCTCGCCCGGGCCGTGGACGCGATGGCGGACACGCTGCAGCAGCGCCTGGAGGCGGAGCGGCGGGTCACCGCCGACATCGCGCACGAGTTGCGTACGCCGGTGACGGGTCTGCTGACGGCCGCCGAACTCCTCCCTCCCGGGCGCCCGACCGAGTTGGTCCTGGACCGGGCAAAGGCCATGCGCACGCTGGTCGAGGACGTCCTGGAGGTGGCCCGTCTCGACGGTGCGTCGGAGCGGGCCGAGTTGCAGGACATCATGCTGGGCGAGTTCGTGGCCCGGCGGGTGCTCGCGAAGGACCCGGAGATCGCCGTACACGTGGTGCACGAGTCGGAGGTCACGACCGATCCGCGTCGGCTGGAGCGCGTGCTGTTCAATCTGCTGGCCAACGCGGCACGGCACGGAAAGGCGCCCATAGAGGTCTCCGTCGAGGGCCGGGTCATCCGCGTACGCGACCACGGCGCCGGCTTCCCCGAGGACCTGCTGGCGGACGGTCCGAGCCGCTTCCGTACGGGGAGCAGTGACCGTTCGGGTCACGGCCACGGTCTTGGCCTCACCATCGCCGCAGGCCAGGCCCGAGTCCTGGGCGCCCGCCTCACGTTCCGCAACATACGCCCACCGGGCGCCCCGGACGACGTTCCCACGGAGGGAGCGGTAGCGGTCCTGTGGCTGCCGGAACACGCCCCGACGAACACGGGCAGCTACCCGATGCTGCCAAAGGCCCGCGGCTGAGGGGCCCGGCCCCAGGGCACACCCATCGCGTCCGGCGCTTGTGAGCAGAGGTCGGTGCAGCCCAGGCCGCGTTTCCCACCGCCTCCCCGTTTGCCGCATCTGTCCAGCGCAGGCCGAGGCAACCCAGCCCGTCCGGCGTTCCGCGCCGGGTTGCCCAACCTTCCTTCCCGCCCACCCGCCCCCGGCACTGCTCCAGACCTTCTCCAGCCCGTCCGGCGCTCCGACTCTGCTGCGCGATTCGCTGGACCCGCAGGAACAGCCGCCCGGAGCACCGAGCACGGCCGCGTCGCC
>NZ_JAVFVX010000124.1:0-19948 GCF_033441795.1 Streptomyces sp. ADMS
GGCCTGATTCCCAGTCAGCGGGGCTCGCCTTCCCGGCCGTTGGGCCGTTCCGACGTCTCAAACCTTAGCGGATCCTCTCGGCGATTCCCAATCGGGTCGCTGAGCTCCACCGAGCCCCATTCGAATTGAATTCGGGCACACCGAAAGCAACCCGGCTGGGAGATCGTTCTGTGGTTTGGTTTGCCGCTGCTGCGGCGGAGGTGCTGCCGCAGAACCGTTACAGCCCCGTGGCAACCCGAAGAACTTTACGGATCGGGGAGGGGGATGTCAAGCATCGCCTGCCATCCACTGCCCACTCCTGTCAAGATCTTTAGTCGAGGTCGCTGAGTCGCCCGCCGGCGTCCGGCTGGGCGTGCTCCACGCGGCGCAGGAGGCGGGTGAGCACGTCGCCGAGCCTCGCGCGTTCGTCCTGGGAGAGGTCCTGGAGGAGGTCCTCCTCGAAGACCGTGGCCAGACGCATCGCCTCCAGCCACTTTTCGCGACCCTCGTCCGTCAGCTCCACGATCACGCGGACACGGTTGGACTCGTCACGCTCCCTGGTGGCCAGACCCTCCGTCACCATGCGGTCGATCCGGTGGGTCATCGCGGCCGGCGTCAGGCCCAGCCGCTTGGCGAGGTCGCTCGGGCCCATGCGGTACGGGGCACCGGACAGCACCAGCGCCTTGAGTACCTCCCACTCGGCGTTGCTGATGCCGAGCGTGGCGGTCTGGCGGCCGTACGCGACGTTCATACGGCGGTTGAGCCGGCCCAGGGCCGAGACGATCTTCTCGACCTGGGGGTCCAGGTCTCTGAACTCGCGCTGGTAAGCGGCGATCTGCTCGTCGAGCGTCGGTTCGCCGGCGGCGGGGGTGTCACCCATGGGTGCAGTGTCCCATGTGCGCGCTTGGTGTCGAAGTCCTTCAAGGTGTACCGTTCAAGCCTTAACTTTAGCTTCGAAGTCTTCAGATCTAACTTCTTCGGTAGGCGTACGACTTCACGATCAAGGCAGGTGAAAGTGACCAGGGCGATGGGCGCAGCGATGCGCCGGATCCATGTGGGCAACGCACTCAGCGCGTTCGGGCTCGGCTTCACCGTCCCCTATCTCTACGTCTATGTGGCGCAGGTACGGGGACTGGGAGCCATGACGGCGGGTCTCGTGCTGGCCGTCTTCGCCGTGGCCGCGCTGGTCGCGCTGCCGTTCGCCGGGCGGGCGATCGTCCGGCGCGGCCCACTGCCGGTGCTGCTGGTCGCCCTGGTCACCGCCGCGGTCGGCGCGCTGGGCCTCGGGCTCGCCGCCAACGCGACCGCCGTACTCCTTGCCGCTGTGGCGCTGGGGGCCGGGCAGGCCGTGATGCAGCCGGCGCTCGCGACGATGATCGTGGACTTCTCGTCGGCGGAGACGCGGTCGCGGGCCTTCGCCACCCAGTTCTTTCTGCAGAACCTCGGGCTCGGCGTCGGGGGGCTCATCGGCGGGCATCTCGTGGACACGAGCCGGGTCGGGTCGTTCACCCTGCTGTTCGCCATCGAGGCGGCGATGTTCCTGCTGCTCGCCGTGATCATGACGACCGTACGGATGCCTCGTTCGGCGAGGATCGAGGGTGCCCCTGCTCGGGAGAAGGGCAGTTGGAAGCATTTGCTGGAGAACCGGGCGATGGTGCAGCTGTGTGTGCTGGGCTTCGTGCTGTTCTTCGCCTGTTACGGACAGTTCGAGTCGGGGCTGAGCGCGTACGGGGTCGAGGCGGCGGGGATTTCGACGTCCACGCTCGGTTCGGCGCTGGCGGCGAACACCGCGGTGATCGTGGTGGCGCAGTTCGCGGTGCTCAGGTTCGTCGAGCGGCAGAAGCGGTCCCGGGTGATCGCGGCCGTGGGGATCCTCTGGGCCGTCGCGTGGGGCGTGGCCGGGTACGCGGGGCTGGGGCACGGCAGCCAGGCCATGGCGACCGCCGCGTTCGTGTCGACGTACGCGCTGTTCGGGCTCGGGGAGGCAATGCTGTCGCCGACCGTCGCGCCGCTGGTGGCCGATCTGGCGCCGGCCGGGCTGGCGGGGCAGTACAACTCGGCGTTCGCCCTGGTGAAACAGCTCGCGCTGGCCGTGGGGCCGGCGGTGGGCGGGCCGTTGGGGGCCTCGCTGCACGGGCCGTACATCGTGATGTTCCTGGTGTTCTCGCTGGGGATCAGCGTCCTTGCCGTACGGCTGGGACGGCTGCTGACCCCCGTACAGAATCAGCCGTCTCTGGCGCGGCGGAGTCGGGTGGTCGCGCAGGGTGGGACTCCGGTGGAGTCCGTAGTGCCTACTACGTAGTAGTAGGCACTGTCGGGGGCGTCCTCTTTCAGCGGGTGGCTGTGGCCAGGGTCGAGGTGAAGGAGAGGGTCGCCGAGCCGTCGGGGGCCGTGTGGGGGGCCAGGGCGCCGCGGATCGTTTCCGCTGCCTCGGTGAAGCGGGCCGGGCCGCCCGTTTCCTCGATCGACTGGCCCCAGGGGACGGCCGCGAGGTGGCCGGCGGCGAAGTCCGCGAAATCCTGGAAGGCGATGGCGAAGGTGACCTCGCGGGTCGTGATGTCGTGGAAGCCGGCGGCGGTCAGGGCGGCGGTGAGACGGTCGGCGGGGCAGGAGAGGGAGGCGGCGAAACGTGCCTCCGCCTCCGGGGTGCCGTGGTCGGTGACCGCCTTGAGCTGGGCGGCGAAGTAGGGGGAGCGGTCCGCGGGTGGGGTCCAGGCCGTGGCTGCGAAGCGGCCACCCGGCCGGGTGACGCGGGCCGCTTCGGTGAGTGCGGCTTCCAGGTCGGGGAAGAGCTGGAGGCCCTGTTGGCACACGACCGCGTCGAACGATCCGTCCGGGTACGGGAGTTTGTCGGCCGACGCCAGGGTGAACTCGATGTCCGGGTACATCCGGGGTGCGTGGCGGGCGGCGGTCCTGAGCATGTCCTCCAGGAGGTCGACGGCGGCCACGTGGCCCGTGGGGCCGACCTGGGCAGCGGCCGCGCGGGCGACGAAGCCGGTGCCGCAGGCCAGGTCGAGGACCTGGGCGCCCGGGAAGAGGTTGGCGGCCTCGATGACCGCGGTGACGAAGGGCGCCATCAACGGGGCGCTGTAGCGCTCGTAGTGCTCCGTGGTGTCGTGGGCGGCTTTGTCTTTGAGGGGGAAACCTGTGGGATCTGCCATGCAGGAGCTACTAGCAGGCGGTCGCGGGTTCGACCAGGGGACGCGCGGGGCCTCCCTGGGGGCTGCCGCCCCCAGGCCCCCGTTTGTCGGCCCGAACGGCCGTGCCCCCGAACGCCGGACGGGGCTCGGTCACTTGACCCCCGGCAGCACGAACTCGCACCACACCGCCTTCCCGCCCCCCGGTGTCCGTCGTGAACCCCAGCTGGTGGCGATCGCCGCGACGATGGCGATGCCCCGGCCCGATTCGTCACCGGGCTCCGCGGTGCGGCGCAGGGGGAGGTGGTCGTCGCCGTCCGTCACCTCGACGATGAGGCGGCGGTCGGTGCGGCGCAGGCTCAGGCGCATCGGGGGTGTGCCGTGCTGGAGGGAGTTCGCGACGAGTTCGCTGGCCGCCAGCACGCCCACGTCGTGCAGTTCGGTGGGGAATCGCCAGCTCGTCAGTACACCGGAGGCGAACGCACGCGCGCGTGGGGCCGCCTCGATGCCGCCCAGGAGTTCCAGGGCCGCGTTGCGGAACAGGTCGCTGTCAGGGCCGGTGCGGGCCGGGTGCTGGAGGACCAGTACCGCAACGTCGTCGTCGTGGTCCGCCGTGACACCCGCCGAGCGGACCAGACGGTCGCAGACGACCTGAGGGCTGCCCGTGGCACCCGACAGGGCTCGCTCCAGAGCGGCGATGCCCTCGTCCAGGTCCTCGTTACGGCGTTCCACCAGGCCGTCGGTGTAGAGGACCGCCGTGGAGCCCGGGGTCAGCGGGATCGAGCCCGAGGCGTGCATCCAGTCGCCGGTGCCGAGCGGTGGGCCCGTGGGTTCGTCGGCCCGCTGGACGACGCCGCTCTCGTCGCGGATCAGGATCGGGAGGTGGCCCGCGGAGGCGTACACGAGCTTGCCCTCGTTCGGGTCGTGGACGGCGTACACGCAGGTGGCGATCTGGTTGGCGTCGATCTCCGTGGCGAGGCCGTCGAGGAGCTGGAGCACCTCGTGCGGGGGGAGGTCCAGGCGTGCGTACGCGCGGACCGCCGTGCGGAGCTGGCCCATGACCGCCGCTGCCCGGACTCCTCGGCCCATGACGTCGCCGATGACGAGGGCTGTGCGCCCTCCGCCCAGGGTGATGACGTCGTACCAGTCGCCGCCCACCGCCGCTTCGGTGCCGCCGGGGTGGTAGGTGGCGGCGACTCGGAGGTCGTCCGGTTCCTCCAGTTCCTGGGGGAGGAGGGAGCGCTGGAGGGTCACCGCGGTTTCGCGCTGGCTGCGTTCGCTGGCGCGCAGGCGTTCGGCGGCCTCGGCGTGGTCGGTGACGTCGGCGGCGAAGATGAGGACGCCGCCACTCCCTTCGGGAGTGGCCCTTACGTCGACCGGGGTGCACGTGATCGTGTACGAGCGTCCGCTGTGCGCCTTGCGGGACTTGAGCGTGCGGGGCTTGGAGCTGCGCAGGACCTGGTCCAGGAGGGGCAGCAGGCCCAGTTCGTCGAGTTCGGGGGCCGCGTCGCGGGCGGGGGCTCCCTCGGGGCGTACGCCGAAGGCCGCCACATAGGTGTCGTTGACGTACGCGATGCGGTGTTCGGGACCGTGGACGAGGGCCACCAGGGCCGGGATGCGGTCGAGGACCTCTCGGGTGGGCAGGTCGTCGACCGTGGGAAGACAGGGCGCCCCGTCGGCGAGCCGCTCGGCGCGGGCGGCAGGTACGGAGCCGGGGCCGGAGCCGGAGCTCTCGCCCAGTCGGTCCGGCAGCCGGTCCGGAGTGATCGTGTGATCGGTCCGCGCTGCGGCGCGGCGCTGCGTTCCGGGAAGTCGGGCGCTCCAGCGCGTGAAGTTCACGAATCATTGCCTCGTGTTTGTCGGCACAGGCCAGCAGCGGGTCGGCCGGAGGTACGGGGGGTGTCCCCCGGGAGATACAGCACTTACGGAAAGCCTCGTGGATAGAGAAGAGAGAAGGGCGTGCAGCGAGGATGTGGAGCCAGTCTGACAGTGTGGCCGACCGGGCCGACATCCTTCAGACGCCGGCCGGGTCGGTGGAGTTCCGGAATCCGGTCAGGACGACCCCTTCGGGTCCTGGTTCGGAGCCTGAGAAGGCTTCCCGCCGGCCGCGAGTTCGAACTCCGCACGGGGATGTTCGAGCGAACCGAGGGAGACGATCTCCCTTTTGAAGAGTCCCGACAGGATCCATTCGGCGAGCACCCGGGCCTTGCGGTTGAAGGTGGGCACGCGGCTCAGGTGGTAGACGCGGTGCATGAACCAGGCAGGGTAGCCCTTCAGTTTGCGCCCGTAGATGTGTGCGACGCCCCTGTGGAGTCCCAGGGAGGCTACTGAACCGACGTACTTGTGGGAGTACGTTTCGAGCGGTTCGCCCCGCAGGGAGCGGACGACGTTGTCGCCGAGGACCTTGGCCTGGCGTACCGCGTGCTGGGCGTTGGGGGCCGTCTCCTTGCCGGGTTCCGCGGCGGTGACGTCGGGGACGGCGGCGGCGTCTCCCGCGGCCCACGCGTGCGTGGTGCCGTCGATCCGCAGCTCGGCGGTGCACTTCAGGCGTCCGCGCTCGTTCAGGGGGAGGTCGGTGGCGGCGAGGAGGGGGTGGGGTTTGACGCCGGCGGTCCACACGACCGTACGGGTGGGGAAGCGGGCGCCGTCGCTGAGGACGGCGATCCGGTCCGCGCAGGAGTCGAGGCGGGTCTCCAGACGTACGTCGATGTTGCGGCGGCGCAGCTGGGTGACCGTGTACTTGCCCATCTCCTCGCCGACCTCGGGAAGGATGCGGCCCGAAGCCTCGACGAGGATCCACTTCATGTCCTCGGGCTGGACGTTGTGGTAGTACCGCGCGGCGTAGCGGGCCATGTCCTCCAGCTCGGCGAGCGCCTCCACACCGGCGTAGCCGCCGCCCACGAAGACGAAGGTCAGGGCCGCGTCCCGGATCGCGTGGTCACGGGTGGAGGAGGCGATGTCCATCTGTTCGATGACGTGGTTGCGCAGGCCGATGGCCTCCTCGACCGTCTTGAAGCCGATGGCGTGCTCGGCGAGGCCGGGGATCGGAAGGGTGCGCGAGACCGAGCCCGGGGCGAGGACGAGTTCGTCGTAGGTCAGCTGCTGCGCGCCCGTTCCCTCTTCCGTGGTGGCGAGGGTGGTGGCGGTCGCGGTGCGTTTGGCGTGGTCGATCGCCGTCACCTCGCCGACGACGATCCGACACCGGTCGAGTACTCGGCGCAGCGGTACGACGACGTGGCGGGGCGAGATGTTGCCCGCTGCCGCCTCGGGGAGGAACGGCTGATAGGTCATGTACGGGTTCGGGGTGACGACAGTGATGTCGACCTGGCCCCGTTTCAGCTCCTGCTGGAGCTTCCGCTGGAGGCACAGGGCCGTGTACATACCGACGTAGCCGCCGCCGACAACGAGAATGCGCGCACGTTCCTTCACCATCCCATGACGCACCCAGCGCTGGCGTTTGTCCACAGGCCCGACAATTTGTGTGCCCAGCGGGCGGTGATCCGCAACGTTGCCCGAATCGTCGGCGTGCAGGGCATGACCGCAGGTCAGCGGGTGTGAGCGGGGTGACAGGAGGGGGTGCAACCGTGACGTATACGACACGTACTCCGATCGGGCGGCACCCTGTGCGGAACGTGCCCCTTCTGAATTGACCCTCGCTCAACTATGTTCGTAGGTCGACGGGGTGTAGGGGGATGCGCTCTTTCGGGTCCGCTCCACGACGGGTGGGCCCGTGTTCAGTGCTGGTTCCGTGCGCTCCGGCTGCCAATGGCGGGGAGTCTCCGGGGGGAGACGTCATTACCGGGGGAACATTATGCACATTCAGGATTCTCGTTGGTCATCCGCGTCCGCCCTTGCACCTGGCGGACCGGTCAGCGCGGCGGCAGGCAACGGACGCGGTGAGGGATCGCGTACGGCGCCGCTGCGTGTGGACGCACAGCGCAATCTGGAACACGTACTGCGTGCGGCACGGGAGGTCTTCGGCGAGCTGGGTTACGGCGCGCCGATGGAGGACGTGGCGCGGCGGGCGCGGGTGGGTGTCGGCACGGTGTACCGGCGCTTCCCGAGCAAGGACGTCCTGGTCCGGCGGATAGCCGAGGAGGAGACCTCCCGGCTGACCGACCAGGCTCGTGCGGCGCTCGGGCAGGAGGACGAGCCGTGGTCGGCGCTTTCGCGCTTCCTGCGGACGTCGGTGGCCTCGGGGGCCGGACGGCTGCTGCCGCCGCAGATACTGCGGGTCGGTGTCGCCGACGACGCCTCCGACGACGTCGGCTTCGAGGAGACCCGGGTGCCGCAGCAGCGGACCCAGCCGACGGGCGCCGGTGTCGGGGAACTGCGGCTGGTGTCCGACGATGCCGTGTCGTCCGCGCCGGCTGACGACGCCGGCGCCGTGGCGCTGCTCGACGTGGTGGGCCGGCTCGTGGAGCGGGCGCGCGAGGCGGGCGCACTGCGGCCGGACGTGTCGGTGTCGGACGTACTGCTGGTGATCGCGACGGCGGCACCCTCGCTGCCGGACGCTGCGCAGCAGGCGGCGGCCTCTTCGCGGCTGCTGGACATCCTGCTGGAGGGACTGCGGTCGCGGCCCCTGTGACGTCCACGTTCGTGTCGGTCGTGCTTTCTCCGTTCGGGTGAACGCCAGTACCTCATTGCGGGAAGTCCCCACGGACGAGTGGTTGGTTCGTTCCGGGGGTCCTGAACAAAAGCCAATATGGCACTCTGACCCGGTGTTCGGGACTCGATGTGCAGTCGGCTGTGCCAGCGGCGGGGGCTTTCCGCGATGAGCGTTGACGGGCGGGACGAGTCACTCGGTGACGGCGCCCCTGAGGCCGGCGGCGGGCTGACCTCTCCGCAGGTTCCGAATCAGGGCGGACCCGGTGGCGAGTACCCGGAGTACCTCGACGACCCGATGGAGGGCAGCGTCCCCGCGCAGCGCGGGGGCAGCCTGCTGCCGCCCCGTTCGGACAGTGTGCTGCCGCCGCCCATCGAGCTGCCGCCGTCCGACACCGACCTGATCGGCCGGATGCGCTCGGGCGACGACACCGCGTACGAGGAGCTGTACCGGCGCCACGCCGACGCCGTACGCCGGTACGCGCGCACCTGCTGCCGGGACGGGCACACCGCTGACGACCTCACCGCCGAGGTCTTCGCCCGTATGCTCCAGGCGGTGCGCGGCGGCTCCGGCCCCGAGTACGCCGTACGCGCCTATCTGCTCACCACGGTCCGCCGCGTCGCCGCGAACTGGACGACGTCGGCGAAGCGTGAGCAACTGGTCGACGACTTCGCGGCGTTCGCGGCGCAGGCCGCCCGCGGCTCCGAGATGTCCGCCGACAACGACACGCTGGACCTGGGCGCCGACGTACGCGCGATGCACGAGGCCGAGCGGTCCATGGCCATGCAGGCGTTCCGGTCGCTCCCCGAGCGGTGGCAGGCCGTGCTGTGGCACACCGAGGTCGAGGACGAGTCGCCGAGCGAGGTCGCCACCCTCTTCGGGCTCGACGCCAACGGCACGCGCGTGCTCGCCAGCAGGGCCCGCGAAGGGCTCAAGCAGGCCTACCTCCAGGCCCACGTCAGCGCCACCCTCGTCACCGACGAGGAGTGCTCCCGCTACGCCGACCGGCTCGGCGCCTACGCCCGCGGTGGTCTGCGCACCCGGGCCGAACGGGGGCTGCGCAAGCACCTGGAGGAGTGCGCCAGGTGCCGGCTGGCCGCGGGCCAGATCAAGGAAGTCGCGAGCGGCATCCCCGCCGTCGTACCGATCGCGGTCATCGGCTGGTTCGGCGCCGCCGGGTACGCCAAGGTGGCCGCGCTGGTCGCCGGGGGCGCCGGAGCGGGTGCGGTGGGCGTCGGCGGCGCGGCGGCCGCGGCGAGCGGCTCGTCGTCCGGCGGGGCCGGGGGCGGCGCGGTGGCCTCGGAGGGGCTGGGCGCGCCGGTGAAGGCGGGGATCGCGGCGGGAGTGGTCGCCGTCGGGATCGCCGCGGTGGTGTTCGCGCTGGCCGGCGACGACGTCACGGAGAAGCCTGTGGCTCAGCCGCATCCGTCCGCGCCGGTGATGCAGTCGGAGGCCCCGACGCCGACGCCGAGCCCGACGCCCCCCGAGCGGGACCCCGAGCCGACGTCGCAGGCTCTGGCGCCGGCGTCCGTGCCCACCCCTGCGCCGTCCTCCACACCGACGCCGTCCCCGTCCCCGTCCCCGACGCCCACGCCCACGCCCACTCCCACCCCGAGCCCCACGCCGACTCCGGCACCCAGTCCGACCCCGACGCCCACGCCCACCCCGACGCCGCCGCCTCCTCCCCCGCCGCCGCCCGCCCCGGCCGACTACCAGTGGAACGAGCTGGAGTACGGCGTCTTCGGCGACGGCACCAGGCCCGAGATGCGGCTCGGCGAGAGCAGCTGGGTGTGGCAGCGGTGGGGGGTGTCGATCGCGGACCAGCGGTACGAGCACGGGGTGACCGTCCACGGGCAGTCCTCGGTCACCATCGATCTCAACCGCGAGTGCGCCTCGTACGACGCCATGGTCGGTGTCGACGACATGACGCTGGGCCTCGGCCAGGTCCGCTTCTCCGTGTTCGCCGACGGGGAGCGCGTGTGGCGGTCCGAGCTGATCCAGGGCGGTCAGGAAGCCGTACCCGTCCACGTCGACCTCACCGGGCGCAAATCGATCCGCCTGGTCGTGGAGCCTCACTCGCCGTTCGACACGGTGGCACTCGCGGACTGGGCGGAGTCAAGGTTCATGTGCCGCTGACGGGGTGACGGTGGCGGGGTGTGGCTGTGACGGCGGAGCCGGGCGGGCCCGAAAGCAGCTGAGGCCGAGCAGGCCTCGCCCCCCCAACCCAGGACGGTCGGGCAAGGGCTTCGAGGCTGCCTGGCAAACGGGCCGAGACCGGTGGGCGGGTGGGAGACACGGTTCGGGCGGCATCGACCTCGCTGTCAGGCACCGGGCGGGTCGCACGCGCCTGGACCTGGGCCGGAGAAGTGGTGTCCAGGCGTCAGCCCCGGGGCGCGCCCGCGCCTGCTCCCAGCGCTCCCCTCTGGGGGGTGATTCCCGCCGGCACCGCTCGTTGGCGGGCCGGGGTTCCGGTCCAGCAGGTGCCTCGGCGGGAGAGCAGGCGGCGTAGCCATACCTCCAGGGAGACCAGGTCCGCAAGGCCGTCCAGGGGGAGGGGTTCGCCTTCCGCGGCGCCTCGCAGGGCCTTGCGGACCACTCTCGCCTCCACCAGACCCGCCTCCGCGAGCAACGGCGTGTCGAACAGGGTGATCAACGACTCCACCGACACCCGCAGCCCCGTCCGCGACGCCGCGGCCGCCGACGCGTGCGACGGCGCACCCCAGCCGGGGGGCAGATCCGCGACGCCGGCGCCTTCCAGGACCGTACGGAGGATGGATGCCCGGGCACCGGGTTTGACGCGCAGGGCCTCCGGGAGGGCTCGGCACGCTCTCACCACCTGGTTGTCCAGGAAGGGGGTGTGGAGACGCTGGAAGCGGATCTCCGCGGCCTGTTCCAGGACCCGTACGTCCGCCGCCTGGCGGGCCAGCGCCGCACGCGCGCGGAAGTCCCCGGGGCGTTGGCCGGGGCCGACGCCGGCACCCGCCCGATCCGTCCCCCAGTTCAGGCGAACCGATACTTCAGCCAGCGCCTCACCGGTCAGCCAGCGCGCGGCCGGGCCGGGTCTGGCCCAGGTGAGCGCGGCCAGCGAGGCCCCCACCGCACCCCCGGGCTCGTCGAAACGGCGCTGCATCAGGCGGTCGGCGAGATGCTCGACGCCGGCCCGGTAGGGCGTACGGGCGAGCCTGCGGGCGGCGCCGTACACGCGCGCGGGGACCGTGACCATCACCGAGCCGTCGGCCTTCGCGAGCGCCGCCACCGGGCGGACCAGGTGGCGTCGTTTGCGGTCCATCAGGAGGTCGGCGAGGCGGGCGGGGTGGGCGTCCAGCACCTGCCGGGCACCGTAGCCGGTGAAGTGGTCCGCGCTGCCCGATGCCAGCCGCGCCCGGTGCCTGGCCGCCGTCACCAGGCTCGGGCCCGGCTCGTCGGTCAGCGGGCCCTCCAGGTCGGCGTACGGAAGGACGTCCTCGCCGCCCGTCACCACCACGTGGTGCAGGCGCGGGTTCGCCGCCAGGGTCCCCGCCCTCGCCAGTTCCGCCTCCCGCCCGCCCACCGCCAGGTCGTTGAACGTCACCGCCACCAGCCGCTCCCCCGCGCCCGTGCCGTGCCCCAGCAGCGTCCCCGGCATGCCCGGAAGGCCGGCCGCCAGGAGCGCGAGGGTGCCCGAGGCCGGGCCGCCGGACAGGTCGGCCCCTATCCCGGGTACGGGCATTCCGCGCGCCGCCCGGCGTTCCGCGGGGCCCATCCCGGGCACCGGCCCGGGGTCCATGTTGGCGTCGGGCACATGGCGAGGGGCGGACAGCCGGGCACGTACCGCCTCCACCAGCGCGTCCCGTACGCCGTCCACCGCGCTGTCGGGGTCCACGGAGGCAGCGGCGACCGCGATGGAGGCGACCGGCTCGTACCCGGCGATCTCACGTGCCCCGGCGCGCAGGATCAGCGCATGCCCGGGCGGAATGCGCCGCACGCCGTCGTAAGGGGTCGAGTCGTGCAGCGCCGCCGGTACGTCGGGGGCCGCGAGGAGGGCGGCGAGGTGGCCGAAGTCGAGGTTCGCCTCGATCAGGTCGGCGAGCGGGAGGGCCGCCGTCGCGTAGGCCGTGCCGCCCGCCCACGGGGTGTGGAACACCGGGCGCGCGCCCGCCAGATCGCCGCAGACCATGAGCCGGCGCCCGACCTGGACGATCGCCGTGTAGCTCCCCGGCCAGGCCGTCAGATGGCGAAGTGCCCCTCCGCGGGCGGCGAACAGGGCAACCCGCAGCTGTTCGTCGGTGGCTCCGCAGATACCCAGGACCGCGATGCGCGTCTGTGCGTCGGCGCTCACGACGCGCACCTCGTCGGGGCGCCAGTCGCCGACCGCCCAGAGCGGATCGGGGTCTCCCCAGAGGAGTTGGGAGCCGACCGGGTGAACCGTCTCGCCGTCAGGGCCGGTCGCACCCGCCGAGTAGCCGCCCCCGACTCCGGCGCCGTCGGCCGCGTACCCGCCGGCAGGGGCGGTTCCTGCGCCCACAGCTGCGGTGCTGCTCCATCCCACCAACCACCGCATCGACGCCTCCACAGGCTGTGGACAACCAGTGCACCGTACGAACTCGGCACCATGCTGCCATGAAGGAGGCGCTCCGGAGGGACGACGGAGCCGCTCGCGCTCCCCGAAGTGCGCCCCTGAGAACTCCCGTGCACCCCCTGGAAGATGCCCGCCCGGTCCCGAACGCACGCGCGCAACAAGGGACTTCGGCGAAGTTCGGTGGACCTGGAGGCGGGTATCCCGCGCAGGATCGGCGGCACATCGGCACGCAGATCGGTACGCAGATCGGTACGGGAATCAGCACAGGCGAAGGGAGTTCCGATGTTCGGATCAGGGAGTTCACCGTGCGACTGCGACCTGAATGCGCCCCCGTTACACTCCCCCAAAACTCCCCGCGCGCCCTCAATTTCCATGGTGGGAGGGGTAATCGACCCGGAAAGACGGGGTCTGTTTTCGGCCAAGTTGGCGAAGCGGGGGCAGGCTTGCGCACGCTCCGTACAGGCTTTGCGGAGCGCAGCGCCCACGCACAGTCCGGGAGGCGGAGTTCGCCTCCCGGACCGGTCCGCCGCCCGCGGGGATGTAGGCGGCGGTGTCCCCCAGCCCACTGGATCCAGTACAGCGGGCCGACCCACGCAGGATCCATGGAAGCGCTCCCGCCATGGCCGGAGAAGAGCGCACGGACAGGCGCACGGCCACACAGCGGGGGCACGTCGCAACGGTGCGTACATCCCCAGAACTTCCGTACGGACCACAATCCCGCCATCCGGAACAATGCCCCTTAACGCTTGGGATGCGGCGAACTACGCTGGGTTTACGAATGCCGCGTGGCTATGCCAGCGCGGCAGCCGTCTGTGTCGAGGGGTGGCGCATGTCCAGGGAGCAACGCGGGCCGAACGACAAACTCGGCGCCGTTCTCGCCCTCGCGGGAATCAGCAACGCAGGACTCGCGCGTCGCGTCAACGACCTTGGCGCACAACGCGGGTTGACTCTTCGCTACGACAAGACGTCGGTGGCGCGCTGGGTGTCGAAGGGCATGGTGCCGCAGGGCGCCGCGCCGCACCTCATCGCGGCCGCCATCGGCCAGAAGCTCGGCCGCCCGGTGCCGCTCCACGAGATCGGCCTGGCGGACGCGGATCCCGCACCCGAGGTGGGCCTCGCCTTCCCCAGGGACGTCGGACAGGCGGTGCGCTCGGCCACCGACCTCTACCGCCTCGACCTCGCGGGCCGCCGCGCCGGCTCCGGCGGCATCTGGCAGTCGCTCGCCGGATCGTTCGCAGTGAGCGCATACGCAACGCCCGCCTCACGGTGGCTGATAACCCCGGCCGACAGCTCGGTGGCACGCGACGCGAACCCCTCCGAGGGCTCCGCGGCACCGCTGAAAGTCGGCCACAGCGATGTGCTGAAACTGCGGGAGGCCGCGGAGGACGCCAGGCGCTGGGACTCCAAGTACGGCGGCGGCGACTGGCGTTCGTCGATGGTGCCCGAGTGCTTAAGGGTGGAGGCGGCGCCCCTGTTGCTGGGGTCGTACTCGGACGAGGTGGGCCGCGCGCTGTTCGGCGCGTCCGCCGAACTCACGCGCCTGGCCGGGTGGATGGCCTTCGACACGGGTCAACAGGAGGCCGCCCAGCGGTACTACATCCAGGCGCTGCGGCTCGCGCGGGCGGCGGCGGATGTGCCCCTCGGGGGGTACGTACTGGCCTCTATGTCGTTGCAGGCGACCTACCGGGGCTTCGGCGACGAGGGCGTCGACCTCGCCCAGGCCGCCCTGGAGCGCAACCGGGGCCTCGCGACGGCGCGCACGATGAGTTTCTTCCGGCTGGTCGAGGCAAGGGCCCACGCGCGCGCCAGTGACGCCCACGCGGCCGGTGCTGCGCTGCGCTCCGCGGAGGGCTGGCTGGAGCGGGCCCGCGACGGCGACAACGACCCGTCCTGGCTCGGCTTCTACGGGTACGACCGTTTCGCCGCCGACGCCGCCGAGTGCTACCGCGATCTGAAGGCGCCGCGTCAGGTCCGCCGTTTCACGGAGCAGGCACTGTCGAAGCCGACGGAGGAGTTCGTGCGCTCGCACGGGCTGCGGCTGGTCGTCTCGGCGGTCGCCGAGCTCGAGTCGGGCAACCTCGACGCGGCATGCGAGCAGGGCGTACGGGCGGTGGAGGTCGCGGGGCGCATCTCCTCGGCACGCACCACCGAGTACGTGAAGGATCTTCTGCACCGGCTGGAGCCGTACGGGGACGAACCACGGGTGGTGGAGTTGCGGGAGCGTGCCAGGCCTTTGCTGATGACCCCGGCATAACGGTTCCCCGCATCCTGCACGTCCATGCACTTCTGTACGTCCTGCACGTCCTGCGTTTGAAGTGACTGTCAGTGGCGCAGTGCACTATCGAAAGCGGGAGGTGGAGCACGGTGGAGCTGAAACGCGGGATCACATACGACTGTGACGTGCTGGTGATCGGCGGAGGGATCGTCGGTCTGTCGACGGCGTATGCGATCACGCGTGCCGCGCCGGGTACGCGGGTGACGGTGCTGGAGAAGGAGTCGGGGCCCGCGCGGCATCAGACGGGGCGCAACAGCGGGGTGATCCACAGCGGGATCTACTACCGTCCCGGGTCGCTCAAGGCGCGGTACGCGGTGCGGGGCGCCGCCGAGATGGTCAAGTTCTGCGCGGAGTACGGCATCGCGCACGCCGTCACCGGCAAGCTGATAGTCGCCACGGAGCGGGACGAACTGCCACGGCTGCACGCCCTCGTCCAGCGCGGCCGCGAGAACGGCATTCCGGTGCGGGAACTGGGCCCCACCCAGATCGGGGAGTACGAGCCGGAGGTCCAGGGCCTCGCCGGCATACACGTGGGGACGACGGGGATCTGCGACTACGTGGCGGTCGCCCGGCAGCTGGCCGAGTCCTCGGGGGCGGAGATCCGGTACGGGGCCGAGGTCGTCCGCGTCGACCGGCGGCCCGAACTGGGGGTGGCCGTGCGGACGGCGGGGCCGGGGGGCGGCGAGGTCGTACGGGGGCGGGTGCTGGTCAACTGCGCCGGGCTGTACTGCGACGAGGTGGCCAGGCTGACCGGCGACGATCCCGGGATGCGGATCGTGCCGTTCCGGGGCGAGTACTTCACGCTGGCGCGCCCGGAGCTGGTGCGGGGGCTGGTGTATCCGGTACCGGATCCGGCGTTTCCGTTCCTCGGGGTGCATCTCACCCGGGGGATCGACGGGAGCGTCCACATCGGGCCCAATGCCGTGCCGGCGCTGGCCCGGGAGGGGTACGGGTGGGGGACCGTGCGGATGCGGGAGCTGGGGGCGACGGTGGCGTGGCCCGGGACATGGCGGATAGCCGCGCGGCACTGGCGGTACGGGGGTGGGGAGCTGCGGCGGTCGGTGTCCAGGGCGGCGTTCGCGCGGGCGGTGCGGAGGTTGTTGCCGGTGGTGTCGGACGGGGATCTGGTGCCTGCGGCGGCGGGGGTGCGGGCGCAGGCGGTGCTGCGGGACGGGACGCTGGTGGACGACTTCCTCATCCGGGAGGGGGCGAGGGCGGTGCATGTGCTGAACGCGCCGTCGCCTGCGGCGACCGCTTCGCTGCCGATCGGGAGGGAGGTGGCTCGGCGGGCGTTGGGTGTGCTGGGTGGGTGAGGCGAGGGTTCTTTCGCCCCCGCCGCCCTTACCCGTCCCATCCCGAACCTGGGGGCTGCGCCCCCAGACCCCCCCCTACGGCCCTGAACCGGCCTCGTCCTCAAGCTCCCCCAGAGGGGGTACCCCCAGACGAGCTGGAGATGCGGGCCGGCGCCAGATGGGTACCGCGTGTGCTGCAGAAGGGGCGGGGGCAGGTGGGAAGGAACGCTGAGCGACCCGGCCTCCCAACACCCGACGAGCTCCGGTGCCTGAACCCGAGCCGAACCGAAGCGGCAAACAGGCGCGTGGGTGGCGGGAAGCAACGCCGAGCGACCCAGCCTGCCAACACCCGACAGACTCCGGAGCATGCACCCGAACCGAACCGAAGCGGCAAACAGGCGCGTGGTGGGGTGGGATACACGGTCTGGGCGGCATCGGCCTCGGCCGTCAGACGCCGGACGAGTCGGATGTGCCTCGGCCTCGGCCGGAGAAGCAGTACGGGTGGGTGCGTGGGGAGACACCGGGCGGGGCGGGATGCGTGCGTCGCCGCGGCGGTAAAATCGACGGCACTGTGTCTGACTTCCTTGACTCCGCCCCCTCCCCCGAGCCGCCCCCCGCTCCCGTCCGGGCCCAGGGGACGCCCCGGTTTCCCGGTGGGCCGCAGGCCGATCCCGCCGGGTCTCACTTCGAGCGGCGGATCAGGAGCTTTCAGCCCCGGCGCAGCCGGGTCACCGCCGGGCAGGGTGACGCACTGCGGCGGCTGTGGCCCAAGTGGGGGCTCGACATCGACGGGCGCGATCTCCGGCTCGGCGAGCTGTTCGGGGACGGCCTGCCCGTCGTACTCGAGATCGGCTTCGGGATGGGGGAGGCCACCGCCAGGATGGCTGCCGACGCCCCCCGTACCAACATCCTCGCCGTCGACGTGCACACCCCGGGCCAGGGCAACCTGCTCAACCTCGCCGACCAGCAGGGACTGACCAACATCCGCGTCGCCAACGGGGACGCCATCATCCTGCTCCGCGAGATGCTCACCCCGGACTCCCTCGACGGCCTGCGCGTCTACTTCCCGGACCCCTGGCCCAAGAAGCGGCACCACAAGCGGCGGCTGATCCAGGCCGAGTTCCTCGATCTCGTCGCCGGACGGCTGCGCCCCGGCGCGATCGTGCACTGCGCGACCGACTGGGAGCCGTACGCCGAGCAGATGCTCGAAGTGCTGGACGCGCACCCGGCGTTCGAGAACACCCAGCCGGGGGGCGGTTATGCGCCACGTCCGGAGTTCCGGCCGCTGACCCGTTTCGAGGGCCAGGGACTTGAGAAGGGTCACGTTGTGAACGACCTGCTGTTCCGCCGCGTACAGCACCCGTAGAGCACCGGTAGAGCACCCCGTATCCTCCCGCACCTTCGCGGGCCGCGTCCCTCCCTCGTTAGGGTCAATGCCGTGGCCACCTTTCCCCCGTACCCGACGCACCCCAGCGGCCCCACCGAGGGTCCCGCCGGCGGGGCGCTGCGGCACGCTCACTGGTGGCAGCGGAACTGGGTGCGTTACGGCGCCCTGACCAGCCTCCTCGCGCTCTCCGGGCTCGTCATCCTCGCCCTTGTCCGCGAACAGACCGGCACCGAGGGGTTCCTGGTCGGGCTCGGGCTCGCCGTACTGCCCGTGCCGTTGCTCGTCACCGCGTTCCGGTGGCTGGACCGGGTCGAGCCGGGGCCCTGGCGCAACCTGCTCTTCTCCTTCGCCTGGGGCGCCTGCGCGGCGGCCCTGATAGCGATCGTCGCCAACAGCTTCGCGACCAGATGGATAGCTACCGCCACCGCCGACCCGTCCAGCGCGGACACCCTCGGGGCCACGGTCATAGCGCCCGTCGTCGAGGAGTCCGCGAAGGCAGCCGCCGTACTGCTCATCTACCTCTTCCGGCGGCGCGACTTCACCGGGATCGTCGACGGGGTCGTCATCGCCGGAGTCACCGCCACCGGCTTCGCCTTCACCGAGAACATCCTCTATCTGGGCACCGCCTTCGGCACCGACCAGCTCACCGGAGACACCGGTATCGCCTCGGTCACCGCGGCGACCTTCTTCGTACGCGTCGTCATGTCGCCGTTCGCGCACCCCCTGTTCACAGTCCTCACCGGCATCGGTTTCGGGCTCTCCGCGCTGTCGGGCGAGCGCCGCCACGTCCGCAAGGTGCTGCTGCCGCTGTCCGGGCTGTTGCTCGCGATGGGCATGCACGCCCTCTGGAACGGCTCGTCGGCCTTCGGGGAGTACGGGTTCTTCGCGGTGTACGCCGCGTTCATGGTGCCCGCGTTCGGGTTGCTGACCTGGCTGGTCATCTGGACCCGCCAGCGCGAACTGCGTACCGTGCGCGCCGAGTTGCCGGCGTACGCGATGGCCGGCTGGCTGGCCCCGGCCGAGCCGTACGCCCTGGGCTCGATGCGCGCCCGCCGCCTGGCCCGCGGGTACGCCCGCCGCCATCTGGGCAGGCCCGCGGCCCGTTCCGTGGCGCAGTACGAGGCGTACGCCACCTCACTCGCGTTCCTGCGCCACCGGGGGCGCCTCGGCCGCGCGGGCGCCGACTTCGTCGTCCGGGAGCAGGAGCTGCTGGGCGAGCTGTGGCAGCGCAGGGCGGTGGCCCGGCCGGCCCTGGACCACGCGGCACGCGCCACGGCACCGGTTCCGGTTCCCGTACCGCCGGTCATCTGGCCGCCGTACGGACAGCAGGGGTACGGCCAGACGTACGGACCGGCGACGCCGTACTCCTCGTACGGCCACCACCGCCCCGCCTACGACCCGTACCCGGCGTACAACCCGTACCGCTCGTAGCCCGTCGGAGCCGCGCCGCCGATGATCCGGGCTTGCGCGCGCCCCGCGAACAGCCCGTGAACGCCTGACCGGCAGCCCTGACGTCGGGGGGGGATCGTCAGAACTGCCGGAGGCCAGGAAACGTACGTACTACGGGCCTGTGGACCTTCAGGCCTACGGGTTCAGGCCCATGCTCCTCAGCCACGCCATCGGGTCGATGCCGGCGGTGTCGGAGCTGCTGGTGTGCACCTCCAGGTGGAGGTGGGCCCCGGTGACGTTGCCGGTGGCGCCGACGCGGCCGATCACGTCACCCGTGTTGACCTTCTGGCCGACGCTGACGTTGATCGACGACTGGTGGGCGTACCAGATCTCGGTGCCGTCCTCGAGGGTGAGGATCGTGCGGTAGCCGTACGAGCCGCTCCAGCCCGCCTCGGTGATCGTGCCCGTGTGGACCGCCTTGAGCGGCGTGCCGGTGGGCGCGGCGAAGTCGAGGCCGGTGTGGTAGCCGGAGGACCACAGCGAGCCGGCCTGGCCGAACGACGAGGTGATCGTGTACGAGGAGGTCGGCAGCGTGTACTGCTTGGCGAGCTCGGCGAGACGCGCGGCCTCCAGCTTCGCCGCCGCCGCCTCCGCGGCTTCCTTCTTCTCTGCGGCGGCCTTCGCGGCGGCCTCGCGCTTCACCTTGGCGGCTTCGGCGGCCGCCTTCTTCGCGGCGGCGTCCTCGGCGGCCTGCTGGATCTTGGCCTCGGCCTGGTCCTTCTGCTGCTCGGCCTGGAGGATGATGCGGGCGCGCAGGGCTTCGCCCGCGTCGCTGGTGCCCTGCTCGGTCTCCTCGGACGTCACGCCGACGCTGCTGAGCGCGGTGGCGGAGCCCTGTGGCTCGTCGTCCGCGTCGTCGCCCGCGAAGGGCGAGCCGACGGAGGGCAGGTCGGGGATGGAGATGGACACCGGCGGCTTGCCGGTCTGCGCGCTGGCCATGCCGGCCCCGCCGACGGCGGCTATGACGCCGACGCCCAGAACGGTGGAGCTGCGGGCGAGTCCTCCGCCACGCTGCTTGCTGACGCGGTGGCGTCCGCGAACAGGACGGGTGGAGTCCGCGGTGGGATTCCACTCCTCCCAGGGGCCCTCGTCGGTGCGGTGTCCGCCGAATCCGAAGGTCGGGATCTTCCCGGCCTCGGTCTCGCTACTGCGCTGACTCGGCACGGAGGGGGCCTCTGGGGCAGGCGGGTTTGACGCCACGTGGGCGTGCTCCTTTCCTTCCTTCTCGCCTACCGGGTTAGCTGACGGGTTCGGAGCAGGAAGGT
>NZ_JAVFVX010000125.1:0-19465 GCF_033441795.1 Streptomyces sp. ADMS
CGCGCCGTCACCGTCTGCCGCCGCACCGTCCGCCTCATCCTCACCATGCACGGCCTCATCCGCCTCACCGACGTCGCCGAACTCCTCGCCACCGAACTGGTCTCCAACGCCGTACGCCACACCAAGGGCCCCGTCGCCCTGCGCCTACGGATGCGGAACGGCGTACTACGCGTCGGAGCATGGGACGCCGACCCCGAACCACCCCAACCACCGCCATCGTCAGAGGCGTTGACGCAGATCACCCACCTGGAGGACGGGCGCGGCCTGGCCCTGGTCGGTTCCTGCGCCGACCTCTGGGGCTGGCAGCCGCTGAGCAGGAGCGGCATCAAGGGCAAGTACGTCTGGTGCGACCTCGGCGCGGCCTAGCTCTCGTTGATCGCGGACTTGACCAGCTCTGCAGCGACGGTGCACGACGCGTGTTTCGTGAGCGCAAACGCGTCAGCCCCGCTCGTCCCCCGTGGCCTCGTACTCCCGGTCCCATCGGCTCTGCCGTACGCCGCCCCACGTGCCCATCACCACGGCCGCCACGAAGAGATACGCGAGCAGCTCCCCGTACGGGGTCGTGTCCACGTGCTCGACCGGGCTGGCGACGCCTTCGGGGTCGTACCGGACGCGCAGTGTGTCCCCCTCCGACACCCACTCCCTGCAGCCCTCCCCCTCCGAGAGCGAAGGCCAGATCTCACGACCGCCGGACGCCCGCACCATGCACTTGTCGGTCTTGCCCTCCTCCTTGTGCACCACCACGGCCTCGGACCACCGGCCTCGATCCGCCAGGCCGACCTGATCGCCCGCCTGTTTGCCGAGCACGCCCAGTACCACCCCCGCGACAACGGGCACGATGAACTGCCACGCGACCTTCCGCTGTCTGAGGGGAATCCGGCGCAGCCACAGCAGGGGTACCAACACCGTCGCCAGGGGCAGCACGATCCAGGCGAACAGCAGAGCCGCGCCGCCGAACGGGTTCCGCAGAGGTGCCGCGGGGACGAGCCAGGCCAGTCCTGCGGAGCCGCTGGCGCACGCGAGGGCACAGAGCGACCAGCGGATCACCACGTTCCGTCGCCAGGAAACCTCATCCGCCGGTTCTGGCTGTACCTCGGTCCGGGACATGTTCGCCGCCATTTTCTCCCCTGCTTGGAGCAAACCCGTCGACGGTTGGTTCAGAACGCCACAGACAGCGTCTTCACGATGCCGGCCGCGGCCTCCTCCATCTCGTCGGCGATTCCCGGCACGGTCCAGGACATGAGGAAGACCAACGCGCTCTCGGCACCGGTCGGCAGCACTCCGTACTTGACATCCTCGCCGGGGAGCGGAAGTCAATGATCCGGTTCCGTGACGGATCCTGGCTGCCAGTCGATACGGAAGAGCTCCGCAGCGAGCTTCACACGCACGTTCTCCGCCAGCCCCTCCCCGACAACTGACGGGGGCAGGACCAGGGCCAGGGCAACTACCGGGCGGCGCCCGCCCGGTGCGCACAGCATCCGCTGCCGCACCATGCGGGCGCCTCGCAGGCCTTGTGCCTGAACTGCACCTCTGCAGCGCCGCCGAACAGCGCCTTTGAACAGTTCAGAACCGCGCCTCGGCTACCTCTTCGCCGACTTCGCCAGTTCCTCGTCGATCTGCTCGAACTTGTCGGCGGCCATCGTCAGGTAGTCGCCCATGCCGTCCAGACCGTCCAGCGTGTCCTTCGCGCCGCGGGTGAACTCCTCGAAGTTCTCGTCGAAGGCCTTCGACGAGCTCTTCGTGACGTAGCCGGACTCGACCAGGTTCGCGATGTACTTGCGCAGGCCGTCCAGCTTCTCCTGAAGCCTTTCCTTCTCCTTCACGACATGCTTGGCAGCATCCCGCATGTCCTGATATGTGACATCAAGGTCCTTGGCCATGAAGCCGCTCCCTCGTCAAAGTGCCGCAGGGCCAACCCCCGTGGCTTCCCTGTTCCAACTCGCTGAGGCAGCAGCTTACGGGTGTGGCGCGAGTGGAGACATCCCGGTTCTGGAACAAGACTGTTCAACACCGTTCCGTCACCAATTCGCCATAGGGAAGAGCCCCGACCCCACCCGTTGCCCTTCTGCCATAGGGAGCGGATATCGTCGCTCCATACGGTGGCCGGCGTTGTGGAAGCGGCCACGGGGGCCGTTGGGGAGGACAACCGTGCGCCTGACTCTGACCGTCGTCGATCCGTTCGGCGGGAGCACCGCCGATGTCGTGCTCGACGCGGATCCCGAGTCCACCGTCGGGGACATCGCACAGGAACTGGCGAAACAGGTCGGCCACAGCGGTGCCCAGATCATTCCGCTCGGGCATCACGGACAGGTGCCCGCCAACAACTCCCCCCTTGTGTTTGTGGACGGTTACGCCGTCGACCCGAGTTCGAACGTCGTCGGGTCGCCCTTGCGTGAAGGGGCCGTCGTCAGCCTTCAGGATCCGGCCGGGTGTCTGCCCGGGGAGCCGACCGGGCTCGTCGAACTGCGGGTCGTGGGCGGGCCCGTCGCCGGGTTCGTGCACCGGCTCGGGGTCGGGCGGTACGACATAGGCAGTGGGCCCGCCTCGTACATCCGGATCGACGATCCCGAAGTCGCCGCCCGCGCCCTCACGTTGTCAGTCGCAACCGATGGCACCTGCCAAGTCGCCGTGCACGGGGAGAAGAGCGGGGAGAACGGCAGGGAGAAGGACGGGGACAAGAAAGGCGTCACCCTCGACGGCAAGGACATCGCCGACATCGAGGACGACTCGTGGCCCCTCGGCGGCCAGATCGCCATCGGCAACTCCCTTGTCGAACTTGCCCGTTACACCCCGCCCAACGCCGCCCTCAAGTGGTCCGAGGACGGCGCCGGTCTCGACTACAACCGGCCGCCCCGCCTGCGCGCCCCCGACCGGCAGACCAAGTTCCGGCTGCCGTCTCCGCCGCGGGACTTCGAAGCCCGCCCACTGCCCTGGCTGATGGCGCTGACGCCGCTGGTGGGCGCGATCGTGGCCGTCGCCATCTTCGGGCGCTGGTACTACCTGATCATGGCGGGCCTCAGCCCGATCCTGCTCTTCGCCAACTACTTCATGGACAAGAAGCATGGCCGCAAGTCCCATGCGAAGCAGGTCAAGGAGTACAAGGAGCAGAAGGCGCGGATCGAGAAGGACGCGCAGGACGCCCTCGTCGCCGAGAGACAGGATCGGCGGCATGCCATACCCGACCCTGCCACCGTGCTCTCCCTCGGCACCGGACCTCGTACGCGGCTGTGGGAGCGGCGGCGCACCGACCGTGACCATCTGCTGCTGCGGGTCGGCACCGGGCAGTTGCCGTCCGAGGTCGTGCTCGACGACCCGGAGCAGGACGAGCACCGGCGTCAGGTGACGTGGAAGATCGAGGATGCTCCTGTCGCGCTGTCACTGCGCTCGCTCGGTGTCATCGGTATGGCGGGTCCTGGGGATTCCGCCCGTGCGCTCGGGCGGTGGGCGATCGCCCAGACCGCCGCGCTGCAGAGCCCCATGGACGTGCAGTTCTACGTACTCAGCGAGAGCACCGCGCAGGAGAGCTGGGACTGGGTCCGCTGGCTGCCGCACACCAGGCCGTCCGGCGGGCAGGACGTCAACGTGCTCATCGGGACGGACGCGGAGACCGTCGGCGCGCGGATCGGCGAGCTGACGCAGATCCTCGACGCGCGCAAGAAGGCCGCCGAGCAGAACAAGGGGCAGCGGGCGTCGTTCAGCGACCCGGACATCGTCGTCGTCTGGGACGGCTCGCGGCGGCTGCGGTCGCTGCCGGGCGTCGTCAAGCTGCTGCGCGAGGGGCCGGACGTGGCGATGTACGCCCTCTGCCTCGACGCCGAGGAGCGGTTCCTGCCCGGCGAGTGCCAGGCCTTCGTCGTCGCCGAGCCGAAGGCCGAGGAACACGCCGACCAGGCCTACGCGGGCAGCCAGGGCCAGGCTCAGCCGCAGGTCGCGGGCGGGTTTCCGTCCTTCCACGCCTGGCACAACACCGCCGGCGAGCCCGACCAGCGCGCCCAGGCGGACAAGCTGCGGCTGCGCGTCGAGGAGGAGAGCGCGGAGCGACTGGCCGACGTACGGCCCGACTTCGTCTCCGCCGCCTGGTGTCTGCGCCTGGCCCGCTCCCTCTCCCCCCTCCGCGACATCAGCGGCGAGACCGAGGACTCGGCGCTGCCCGGCTCCAGCCGGCTGCTCGACGTGCTCCAGCTGGAGCCGCCGACGCCCGACGCGATCACCGCGCGCTGGCGGATGGGCGGGCAGTCGACGATGGCGGTCATCGGTGAGTCGTACGACGGGCCCTTCGGCATCGACATCCGGAAGGACGGTCCGCACGGTCTCATCGCCGGTACGACGGGTTCCGGTAAGTCGGAGCTGCTGCAGACCATCGTGGCCGCGCTCGCCGTCGCCAACACCCCCGAGAACATGACGTTCGTGCTGGTGGACTACAAGGGTGGCGCCGCCTTCAAGGACTGTGTGCACCTCCCGCACACCGTCGGCATGGTGACCGACCTCGACGCCCACCTCGTCGAGCGCGCCCTCGAGTCGCTCGGCGCCGAGCTGCACCGCAGAGAACACATTCTGGCAGCCGCCGACGCCAAGGACATCGAGGACTACCAGGACCTCGTGCGCAGGGACCCCTCGCACCCGCCCGTCCCCCGACTCCTCATCGTCATCGACGAGTTCGCCTCGATGGTGCGTGACCTGCCCGACTTCGTCACCGGTCTCGTCAACATCGCCCAGCGAGGCCGTTCCCTCGGCATTCACCTGCTGCTCGCGACGCAGCGGCCGTCGGGTGTCGTGTCCCCCGAGATCCGCGCCAACACCAACCTCCGTATCGCGCTGCGTGTGACGGACGGCGGTGAGTCCAGCGACGTCATCGACTCGCCCGAGGCGGGGCACATCTCCAAGAACACCCCCGGTCGTGCGTATGTACGGCTCGGCCACGCCTCCCTCGTCCCCTTCCAGTCCGGACGCGTCGGCGGACGCCGGCCCGGAGCGGCGGACCCCGCGGTCCTCATGCCCTGGTCGGGCCCGCTGACCTGGGAGGACCTCGGACGCGCCGCGCTGAAGAAGCCCAGGGTCGAGGCGCGGGAGGACGAGGAGATCACCGACCTCAAGGTGCTCGTCGACGCCGTGCGCGACGCCAACCGGTCGCTCGGTATCCCGCCCCAGCACAGCCCCTGGCTGCCCGCGCTCTCCGAGACGCTGCTGCTCGACGAGATCGAGGCCCCGGCCTTCGCCGACCACGGCACGGGCAGGCTGGCGCCCGTCCCGTACGGCATCGAGGACCTGCCGGCCGCCCAGGCGCGCCGCCCGGTCGTCGTCGACTTCTCCACCTTCGGGCATCTGATGATCGGCGGCGCCCCGCGCAGCGGCCGCTCACAGATCCTGCGTACGATCGCGGCCTCCCTGGCCCGCACCCACTCCACCGCCGACGTCCATCTGTACGGCATCGACTGCGGCAACGGCGCGCTCAACGCGCTGACCCGGCTGCCGCACTGCGGTGCTGTCGTCAGCCGTAACCAGACCGAGCGGGTCATTCGGCTGGTCAACCGGCTCAAGGGTGAACTCGGCCGCAGGCAGGACCTGTTGGCGGAGAAGGGGTTCGCGGACATCGGTGAGCAGCGGGCCGCGTCGGCGGCGGACGAGCGGCTGCCGCACATCGTCGTGCTGCTGGACCGCTGGGAGGGCTGGGTGCCCACGCTCGGGGAGGTCGACCACGGGTCGCTCACCGACGAGCTGACCACGATGATGCGCGAGGGCGCGAGCGTCGGTATCCACCTCGTCCTGACCGGTGACCGCACGCTGCTGGTCGGCCGGATCGCCACGCTCACCGAGGACAAGTACGGGCTGCGGCTTGCCGACCGGAGCGACTTCTCGACGCTCGGCATTCCGCACCGCAAGGTCCCGGAGGAGATTCCGCCGGGCCGTGGCTACAGGAACGAGTCCGGTATCGAGACGCAGTTCGCGCTGCTGTCGGAGGACACCACCGGTCAGGGCCAGGCCGCGGCGATCACCGCGATCGGTGAGACGGCCGCTACGCGGGACGCCCAAGTCCCGCGCTCCCGGCGCCCGTTCCGCGTCGACAGTCTGCCCTCCCGGATCTCCTTCGCGGACGCGTGGGGGATGCGCGACCCGGAGACCTCCGGCTCCCGCCTCTGGGGCCTCGTGGGCATCGGCGGCGACGACATCACCGGTTTCGGTCCCGACCTCGCGGCCGGCGTGCCTACGTTCGTCATCGCCGGGCCTGCCAAGTCGGGCCGCTCGACGGTGCTGATGAACTTCGCGCAGTCGTATCTCTCCCAGGGTGTACGTCTGGTCATCGCGGCCCCACGTCAGTCGCCGTTGCGGCAACTGGACGGTAGGGAGGGGGTGTTGAAGCTGTACACAGGCGACGACATCGACGAGGACGACTTCGAGGAGCTCATCGACCAGGCGTCGCTGGAGGAGCCGATCGTGGTCCTCGTCGACGACGGCGAGATCCTGGAGGATTGTGATGCCGCAAGCCAGATGAAGAAGATCGTCTCGCGTGGCGCGGAGCGGGGACTCGGGCTGGTCATCGCGGGTGACGAAGAGGATGTCTGCAGTGGCTTCAGTGGCTGGCAGGTCGATGCGAAGAAGGGGCGGCGGGGCATCCTGCTCTCCCCGCAGGAGTCTTCGAGCGGTGATCTGATCGGCGTGCGCATCAACCGGAGCATGGTGGGCGGGCAGATCGCGCCGGGCAAGGGCATGTTGCATCTGGGGGACGGGGAGCTTCGTACGGTCGTCATTCCCGGGTGAGTGAGCCCCGCGAGGCGAGCAGTGAGGCGAGCAGTGAGACGAGCGTGCCCGGTCCTGGTCGTCAGAGGGCCGGGCACGCTCGGCGTCTGGCGTGAAGTGACGGGAGAGGTGCGGTACGCATGGGCGGGGGATCGGCCAGGCCGAAACGGCGGAGCGCGGCGAAGGGCTCGCTCGCCTACGAGCGGGGGCGAGGGCGTACGGTCACACCGGCCGCGCCCGAGCGCCGGCGCCGCGGCCCCGGCAGTCCCCGGCCCCCGCCACCACCCCACGCAACTCGCCACCGAGCCCGTCGAGTCGGGGCTCCTCGTGGACGACCTTGTAGAGGAGGGCCGCGGAGGAGTCGCCGGGGAAAGGGGACCTGCCCGTCGCCGCGTACGCCAGTACCGCGCCCAGGGAGAAGACGTCCGCCGCTCCCGTGACCGGCTTCCCGAGGATCTGTTCCGGTGACATGTAGCCGGGTGAGCCGACCGAGACCCCGGTCGACGTCAGGGACGCCGTGCCGTCCGTGGCCCGGGCGATGCCGAAGTCGATGAGGAGGGGACCGTCGAGGGTGAGGAGGACGTTGGAGGGTTTCACGTCCCGGTGGACGAGGTTCAGGGCGTGTACGGCGGCCAGCGCCTCGGCAAGGCCCGCGCCCAGTGCCCGTACGGAGTCCAGCGGCAGGGGACCGTCGTCCGTGACCGCCTCCGTCAGGGAGGGGCCGGCCGCATACGCCGTCGCCACCCATGGCACCGGGGCGTCCGGGTCCGCGTCCAGGACGGGGGCCGTCCAGGCGCCGCCGACCCGCCGGGCTGCCTCGACCTCGCGGCGGAACCGGGCCCGGAACTCCTCGTCGAGCGCGAAGTGCGGGTGCACGATCTTGACCGCGACGGTACGGCCGCCGGTGCTGCGCCCCAGGTAGACCCGGCCCATTCCGCCCGAGCCGAGCCGCCCGAGCAGCCGTTAGGGTCCCACGACGGCCGACTCACCGACGTCCAGCGGCTGCATGACCCCCACCTCTCCCCCGTACGAGCCTCATACGCCCGCCCGTACCGCGCGACCAGCAGCCTACGGCTCCAGCAGTCGGACCTCCACGTCCGCCGGGAAGCCCGTCGTCGGGCCCACCCGGCGCGCGAACTCCCGTACGGCCGCCAGTTGTGGTCCGCCGAAGCGGAAGTCGAGAGTCGTGAAGTAGCGCTCCAGGACCGTCGCGTCGAACTCCTCCCAGCGGGCAGCCTGTTCGGCGACCTTGGCGACCTCCTCCAGGGAGAGGTCACGAGAGGAGAGGAAGGCCTCGTGGACCCTCCGGGTCAGGACCGGTTCGCGCTCCAGGTAGTCCTTCCGGGCCGCCCAGACCGCGAAGACGAACGGCAGGCCCGTCCACTCCTTCCACAGCGCGCCCAGGTCGTGCACCTCAAGGCCGTAGCGCGGGCCGTCGAGGAGGTTGGCGCGCAGTGCCGCGTCCCCGATCAGCACCGCCGCGTCCGCCTCCTGCATCATCAGGCTGAGATCGGGGGGACACTCGTAGTAGTCGGGGTGTACGCCGAAACGCTCGGCCAGGAGCAACTGGGCCAGGCGCACTGAGGTACGGGAGGTCGAGCCGAGCGCCACCCGCGCGCCGTCCAGACGGTCCAACGGGACCTGGGAGACGATCACGCAGGACATCACCGGGCCGTCGCAGCCGACGGCGATGTCCGGGAAGGCGACCAGGTCATCGGCGTTGCGGAGGAACTCGACGAGGGTGATGGGCCCTATGTCGAGGTCGCCGCGCACCAGTCGCTCGCTGAGCTTCTCAGGGGTGTCCTTGGTCAGCTCGAAGTCGAGGAGCGTGCCCGTTCTCGCGAGCCCCCAGTACAGGGGCAGGCAGTTCAGGAACTGGATGTGGCCGACGCGCGGCCGGGTGCGAGAATTGTCCACATCGCGAGGCTAACGGGCGTGAGGTTCGGTGTGCCCTTCCGGGGGTTGTCAAGGCCGCGCGCCGTCTCTCAAACGTCCGAGTGACGTGATCTTGACCTCTATTGCTTTCGGGTGCCTGCATGCTAGGCTCGCCGCAAGTTGCAGTTTGGTTTCCCTTGCAGTACAGAGCCTGCGGAGCATCTGACCGCAGGCTCTCGTCGTATTCAGATGAATGCAGTTGTTTACAAGTTTTTGTTTACACCTTGCAGGTTCTGGAGCAGGGCAACCCTTTGGGCCCAAGGAGGGCTTATGGCTACCGGAACCGTGAAGTGGTTCAACGCCGAAAAGGGCTTTGGTTTCATTGCCCAGGAAGGCGGCGGCCCGGACGTCTTCGTCCACTACTCCGCGATCAACGCGAGCGGATTCCGCTCACTCGAAGAGAACCAGGCGGTTTCCTTCGATGTCACGCAGGGTCCGAAGGGCCCGCAGGCGGAGAACGTCAGCCCGATCTAAGTCTTCGGCTCACCTGAGCCAAGTGCTCTGATCCGGAACGTGTGCAGTACCCCAAGGAGCTCCGAGCCGTCACGGCATCGGAGCTCCTGCCTTTTCCGGCCACAGCCGGCCTCGTTGTCAGTGGGCCCGGCTAGGGTCCCCGCCATGGGGACCCACAGCGACACCGGCACCGACTTCGTCACCGCCACCCGCGTCTTCTACGACGCCATCGCCGAGGACTACTCCGCCCACTTCCGTTCCGCGGGCGCCGGCGGGCCAGTGGAGCGGGCCCTGATGGCCGCGTACGCCGAGTTCGTACGGGGGTCAGGAGGCGATGGCGGACAGGTCGCCGATCTCGGGTGCGGGCCGGGACGGGTCACCGCGTATCTCGCCTCGCTCGGGGTGTCGGTGTTCGGGCTGGATCTGTCGGAGTCGATGCTCGCGGTGGCCCGGCGGGAGAATCCGGGGCTGCGGTTCGAGCAGGGCTCGATGCTGGAGCTGGACCTTGCCGACGGGGCGCTCGCCGGAGTCGTGGCCTGGTACTCGACCATCCACACCCCGGTCGGCCGACTTCCCGCCCTCTTCGGCGAGTTCCGTCGCGTGCTCGCGCCCGGCGGGCACCTGCTGCTCGGCTTCCAGGTGGGGGACGAGCCCAAGCACCATGACCAGCCCTTCGGACGCCCTGTGTCCATGACCTTCCTGCGGCGCCGGCCCGACCGGATCGCCGGGCTGCTGGCGGAGACCGGGTTCACGCTCACGTCGCAGACCGTGCGCGCGGCGGACGAGCAGGCCGGGGAGTCGTCCCCGCAGGCGTTCCTGATGGCCCGCAGACCGTGAGTGCCTGGTGTCTGGCTCAGTACCCGTAGTCCTCCGGGTCCGGAGGTGCCTGGTGGTCCTTGTACTCCTGCCACTCCCCCGGCGCCTCCCCGGCAATCAGCGACATCCCGGCTACGGCCCCCGGAGTGCCAGAGCACTCAGAGCACCCCCGCCGCCGCCAGTGCCGCCACGTACCCGAACGTCATGGCCGGGCCGATCGTCGAGCCCGCGCCCGCGTAGCTGTGGCCCATGACGGCGGCGCTGGCGTTGCCGGCGGCGTACAGGCCGGGGATCGCCGTGCCGTCGGCCCGCAGTACCCGCGCGCGGGCGTCGGTCCGTAGGCCGCCCTTGGTGCCGAGGTCGCCGGGGACGATCCGGAAGGCGTAGTACGGGGGCAGCCACAGCGGGGCCAGGCAGGAGTTCGGGAGGACGGCCGGGTCTGTGTAGTAGTGGTCGTACGCGCTGTCGCCGCGCCCGAAGTCGGTGTCCTCGCCGTTCAGGGCAAGGGAGTTGAAGCGGCTGACGGTCGTACGGAGGGCGGCGGGCGGGACGCCGATCGCGGTCGCCAGGGCATCGACCGTCCACGCCTTGTACGCGGCGCCGGAGCTGTACCAGTCGGCCGGGAGCACGAAGGTCGGTGAGACGTCCTTGAAGAGGTAGCGGTTGCGGTAGTTCTGGTCGACGATCAGCCAGGCCGGGATGTCGGGGTCGGTGGCGTTGCGCTCGTACATGGTGTGGACGACGTCGCTGTAGGGCCCCGCCTCGTTGACGAAGCGGGAGCCCGCCGCGTTGACCAACAGGCCGCCGGGGAGGGTGCGTTCGGCAAGGCAGAAGTACGGCTCGTCGGGTAGCGGGATCGCCGGGCCCCACCAGGCGTCGTCCATCAGGGCCAGGGAACCGCCGGCGCGCGCACCCGCCCGGATTCCGTCCCCCGTGTTCTCCTTCGCGCCGACCGTCCACTCGGTGCCGACGGGCTGCTGCTGGTACTGGGCGCGCATCGCCGCGTTGTGCTCGAATCCGCCCGAGCCGACGATCACGCCCCGTCGGGCGCGGAGAAGGCCCGGGGTGCCATTGCGGGTGACGACGGCTCCGGTGACCGCTCCGGACTCCAAGTGGAGGTCTGTGAGAGGGGTGTTGAGCCAGACGGGTACGCCGGCCGAGGCCAGCCCCGCGCGCAGTCCGGCCGCGAGGGCCTGGCCCATGGTGAGCGGGGTCTGTCCCCGGAGGGCAGCCCTCGTACCGCGCGCCAGGCACTCGACGGCGACGGCGGCGCCCTTCGCGTTCACGGCGGCGAGGGCCAGCCACTTGTAGTCGGCGCTGAAGACGACCATGCCGGCCGGGACGGCGAGGTAGGGCGGGTTGAGGTGGGCGAGTTCGGCGCCCAGGACGTTCCCGTCGAGCTGATCGGGCTCTATGGAACGGCCGCCCGGGAGCCCGCCGGGCAACTCCGGGTAGTAGTCGCTGTATCCCTCCATCCAGCGGAAGCGGAGGGGGCTGTTCGCCATGACGAAGGAGAGCATGGCGGGTCCGTGGGCGAGGAAGGCCTGTTGGCGGGCGGCGGGGATCTCCGGCCCGACGACGGCTGCGAGGTAGGCGGCGGCTTTGGCGGGGGTGTCCGGCACCCCGGCGGCGAGGATCACGGAGTTGTTCGGTATCCAGATCCCGGCGCCGGAGCGGGCGGCGGACCCGCCGAAGGTGGGCGCCTTCTCGACGACGACACAGGTCAGCCCCTGTTTGGCGGCGGTCAGCGCGGCGGTCATCCCGGCGGCGCCCGCTCCGACGACCACGACGTCGTACGTCCCGAGGAGGGGCGGGACTGCGGCATGGGCCGCCCCCTGCCCCGCCGCGACACCCGCCCCGACCGCAACACCCGCCACTGCGGCGCCGGCCAACACGCCTCGCCTGGAGGGGAGTTCGGCGCGTCCGGAAGGTTCGGTACGGTCGGTACGTCTCGCGGGGTCCGCTTCAGGGTTCATGGGGACGGAATGTCGTACTTGGGCCTTGTGAAGTCAAGAAGCATGCCCGGGCTGCGCATCGGCAGCATGCGGAACGTGGAGATCCAGGTGATGCCGACAGGCATCGAGGACCACCCCAACGGCCCCCACCTCACCCTCTCCTCCACCACCTGGTCCGTCTTCCTCCGCCAGGCGTCTGGGTAACAGCTGTGCTGCGTACGCGGCCGAGGTGGACTTACCGGCAGCCGCCACGGTGATGATCAGGACATGATCACGATCACCCACGCCGCCACAGCGGCAGCGATCTGCGCGGCGGTGCTGCTGACCGGCACTGCCTGCACCAGCAGCGACGACGGGCCGAAGACCTCGGCCGAGAAGTCGGCCCCTGTTTCACCCACACCCACCGCCTCCGACGAGCCCGCCGCCGACGCCGTTCAACACGTCGACGGCGAGTCCGTCACCGAGGCTCCGAAGATCGACCGAAAGACCATCGCCTCGTTCGCCAACGCGTGGTCCGGTCGAACCATCCCCTTCGAGGGCGGGCTTCGTAAGGGGAGGCTCGGGATCGCCCTGAACTGCGAGGGCAAGGGCACCGTGAAAGTCGAGGTCCCCGCACTCGGCATGACCTCCGTCGAGGAGTGCGCGGACGGCAAGGTCGCCACTATTTACAGCGAGACCGAGGTCAGCGCCGCAGCCCCGGACGCGTACGTCCAGGTCACCGGCACCTCCGGGGTACGTTGGTCGGTCTCCGCCGGCCAGTGACGCACGTACGTACGAAACCCCCTAGGAGGCCGGTGAACTCAGCGAAGGCGCATGGGGGTACGTGGCCGACCGGTGCTGGAAGCTGAGGATCTTCGGGTTCTGGACGACGCCGTCCCGGATCTCGATGGCCTTGCTGACCGTGATGTCGGCGTCCCATGCGGTGGAGCCGCTCATGACCTTGCGCAGATAGGGAAGGAGCGCCTCGCTGATTTCCCAGGTGGCGGAGTTCCACAGGTGCGACGGGCTGTGATCCACCGCGTAGTAGTGGCAGCCCGGCCCCACCGTGTGCATGGGCTCGCCGAAGGTGGTCGGGCGGGCCCACTCGAAGCCCATGCCCTCGTCGCAGGAGACGTCGATGAAGAAGGTGCCCGGCCGGAAGAGGGCGAGTTCCTCGTCGGTGACGAACGTGAGCGGCGCGTCGGTGTCCTGCAGGACGCAGTTGACGATGATGTCGAACCCGGCCAGGTACTCCGCCAGCGGCACAGGCCCGGTCGGGGTGGCGGCCTGCAGGCGCGAGGGATCTTCCTCCTGCTCCTCGAAGTGGGACATCACCACCGAGGGCATCGGTGAGGCCACCGCCGCGGCGGCTCGCTGGGTGAGCACCGTGACGTCGGTGACCCCCATGGCGCCCAGGCCCGTGACCGCTCCCCGCGCCGTGGCGCCGAAGCTGATGACCACCGCGCGCAGGCGGCGGCCGTAGTGGCCGGTCAGTCCGCCGAGCTGGAGGGCGTGCAGCACCGAGCAGTAGCCGGCGAGCTCGTTGTTCTTGTGGAACACATGGACGCTGAAGGCGCCCGTGGAGGTCCAGTGGTTCATGGCTTCCCAGGCGATCAGGGTCAGCCGTCGGTCAATGGCGAGCTGGGTCATCTTCTCGTCCTGCACGCAGTGCGGCCATCCCCACAGCACCTGGCCCTCGCGCAGCTCGGCGACGTCGTCGTGCGTCGGCTTGGGCAGCAGCAGGACGTCGCACTCGGCGAGGAGCTGCTCGCGGGAGCGCAGGCCGGCCACGAGGGGACGCAGCGCGTCGTCGGCGACACCGAAGCGCTCGCCGTAGCCCTGTTCGAGGAAGATCTTGTCGCGCAGGTCCGGTGCGATCCGGTCGAGGTGGCGGGGGTGCAGCGGCAGGCGGAACTCGTTCTCCTTGTGGGAGGAGGCGAGTACTCCGAGACTCATAAGGCTCATGTGGGGCGGCTCATTTCCGACCGGGCGCGATGCGCACCGGCATTGCCGTTCTGCGAGGGCGACGCCGAAATGGGTGACGGCGTGCGAGGTGCGCTCGGTACCCCCACCGTACTCCCGTTCAGGGTCACGGAGCGCCCGCCGCTCGTTTGAGCTCGAAGGCCGGACCAGCGACTTCAGCGGCCCAGCAGCGCCCCGACATCCTCCCATGCCCGCCCGCTCAGCAGTGGCCGGAAGCCGGTGAACAGGGCGAGCAGGTCCGGTCCCCACTGTTCGCGGAACACCGGATCCACTCGGGCCAGGTCGAGTTCGTTCGCGGCCGTCAGCTCGGCGAGGTCCTCGCGCCGGCTCCGGTCCGGCGTTCGCGTGCCGCCGGTGAAGCGGTCGTGGAACGGCGCGTCCGGGGCGGCCAGGCCCGGGTAGGTGGCCTTGCGGTCCATGGCGGCGTAGACGTGGACGATCTCCTCCGCCTCCGGGCCGATCACCCTCGCCAACTCGGTGCGGCGGTCGAGGGAGAGCAGGGCGGTCGGGAAGCCGTCGGTGCCGTAGGCGGCGTGGCAGAGGCCTGCCAGGCGGAGGACCGGCCGGGCCTCCCAGGCGGCGAGCAGACGGTACACGCGGCAGAGGTGGGCGAGCAGGGTGCCGCCGGGGTGCGCTATCTGTTCGGCGCCCAGCTGCCGTAGAAATCCGACGGCTTGAGCGGCAGCGGACGGAAGAACAGTGACGGGAGGAGGAGAGGGAGGGGAAACGGACATCGCGGTGGCGTCCTCTCGGTGCGCGAAAGGTCGGCACCCGTCCGCTCCCCACCCTGTGGTCCGGACCCAGGCAGGGGCGCGGGACGGGTTGCCGCCTGGGCCCTGCACTGATCGTGACGCAGTCGCCCGCACCCAGTCAATCCTAAGGTTCTGTCATCAACTACAAGTGATAGCTTGGGTGTTGTGACTCTGGATGACCTGCGCGTCTTCGTCGCCGTGTGCCGGGCCGGCAGCCTGAGCGCGGTCGCCCGTGACCTCTCGTGCACTCAGTCGGCCGTCAGTCAGCATGTGAAACGGCTGGAGCGGGAGACCGGCGTCGCCCTGTTGGAACGGCACGCGCGAGGTGTCGTACCCACCGAGGCCGGGCGGGTGTTGCAGACCGCCGCCTCGGAGGGCATCGCCGGGCTGGATCTCGCGCTGCGGCGGCTCAAGGATCTCGTCGACGGGGAGAGCGGGTCGGTGCGGGTCGCCACCGGCGCCACCACCGTGCGGCACTTCATGGCGGACGCGGTGGTCGCCTTCCGGCGTCAACACCCCAAGGTGAGCCTCGAGTTCCGTACGGAGAACTCCAGCCGGGGGTGTTTCGCCGCACTGGCCGACAGTGAGCTGGATCTCGCGTGGATCACCATCGGGCCGCCGGTGCGGGGCATTGAGCAGCGGGTGGTGATGGAGCTGCCGTGGGTGCTTGCCGTGGGCGCCGGTGAGACTCTTGCGGGGCGGGCTCGTGCCGAGGCCGGCGATCTGCGCGACCTGCGGTTGATTCGACTGCCGCCCAACTCGACGTCCGCCGCGCATCTGGACGCGGCGTTCGCGGAGGTGGGGGTGCGACCGGTGTTCGACACGAGTGTCGCCGACTGGGACACGGCTTTGCTGTTGGCCGAGCTGGGGCTCGGGTGCGCCATCGTCCCGGCCGTTCCCGACCTGCCCGTCCCGGGTACCGACGGGCCGGTTCGTCTCATCCCCCTGCCCGCGCTGCGCCCCCTGTCAGTGGGGTGGGCTGTGCGGCGGTGGGATGCGCTCAGTCCGCTTGCGCGGGCTTTTGCGGATACCGTCGCTGACAGTTGTCGGGGGTAGGTCGCTTGTCGGCCGCGCGCCGGTGGGGGCTTGTCACGCGGTTCCCCGCGCCCCTGAAGTGGCGCTGTACCGCGCGGGTCGGAACGCGCCCTCCGTCGCGGAGAGGGCTGCGGAATCGAGCCCCGACAGGGGCGCGGGAAACTGCGCGAACAACCCCCACCGGCCCGCAGCCGACAAACGACCCGGCCTACTTCTCGTACAGCCCCTCCGCCTCCGCCGCGAAGTCCCGCATGATCTCGAACCGGCGCAGCTTCATCGACGGCGTCAGATGACCGGCCTCCTCCGTGAAGTCGACGGGGAGGATCGTGAAGCGGCGGATCGACTCCGGGCGGGAGACCAGTTTGTTGGCCTCCTCCACCGCCCGCTGGATGACCGCCCTCAAGTCGTCGTCGTTTACGAGGAGTTCGGCCGGTACCGGGTGCTTGCCCTGCATCTGGCGCCAGTGGGTGAGGCCGGCGGTGTCGAGGGTGATCAGCGCCGAGATGTAGGGGCGGCCGTCGCCCAGGACCATCGCCTGGGAGATCAGGGGATGGGCCCGCAGCCAGTTCTCCATGGGCGCGGGGGCCACGCTCTTGCCGCCGGCCGTGATCAGGATCTCCTTCTTGCGGCCGGTGATCGTCAGATAGCCCGCCTCGTCGAGGGAGCCGATGTCGCCGGTGGCCAGCCAGCCCTCCGGCGCCGCCGGGACGACGCCGCCCGCGCCCGGGTCCCAGTAGCCGCGCAGGATGTTCTCGCCCGACAGCAGCACCTCGCCGTCGGGGGCCAGCCGGACCCGGGTGCCGGGAAGGGGCCAACCCACCGTTCCGACCCGGGGTTTGAGGGGTGGCGTGACCGTGGCCGCGCCCGTGGACTCGGTCAGGCCGTACCCCTCGTAGATCTCGATGCCCGCCCCGGCGAAGAAGCCGGCCAGGGGGCGGCCGAGCGGTGAGCCGCCGCAGATCATGTAACGGACCCTGCCGCCCATGGCGTTGCGGATACGGCGGTACACCAGGGGGTCGTAGAAGGCGCGCGCGGTGCGCAGCGCACGGCTGGGGCCGTTGCCGATGCCGTGCCGCTGTTCCTCCACCGCCTCGCTGTAGCGGCGGGCCACGCTCACCGCGCGGTCGAAGGACGAGACCCGCTTGCCCGTCTCGGCCCTGGCGCGGGCCGTGTTGAAGACCTTCTCCAGCATGTAGGGGATGGCGAGCATGCATGTGGGCTTGAACGCGGCCAGGTCCCCCAGCAGGTCTTCCGACTTGAGGCTCGGCGCGTGGCCGAGCCGTACCCCCGCCCGGATGCACGCGATGGCCACCATCCGGCCGAAGACGTGCGACATCGGCAGGAACAGCAGCACCGACGCCTCCTCCTTCGTCCGCTCCCGGAAGACGGGGTAGAGGAGTTGGATGGCGTTGTCGACCTCGGCGAAGAAGTTGCCGTGCGTGAGCGCGCAGCCCTTCGGGCGGCCGGTCGTGCCCGAGGTGTAGATGAGGGTGGCGAGGGTGTCGGGGCCCAACACCCCACGCCGTACGGCGACTTCCTGGTCCGGTACGTCCTTGCCGAGCTCCGCGAGCCGCTCCACGTGCCCCTTCTCGAAGACCCACATGTGCTGGAGGTCGGGGATGCGGTCGCGTTCCGGGCCGAGGGCGGCGGCCTGCGCGACCGTCTCCGCCGCGAGGGCCACGGCGCCGGAGTCCTGGAGGATCCAGCGGGTCTGGAAGGCGGACGACGTCGGGTAGATGGGGACGGTCACCAGGCCGGCCGCCCACGCGGCGAAGTCCAGGAGCGTCCACTCGTACGTCGTCCGCGCCATGATGGCGAGCCGGTCGCCGGGCACCAGTCCCTCGGCTATCAGCCCCTTGGCGACCGCGAGGACCTGCTCGGCGAACTCGGCCGCCGTCACATGCGTCCAGGTCCCGTCCGGCGTACGGCGGCTGAGGACCGTCATGTCGGGCGTCTCGTCCGCGTTCTCGAAGGGGAGGTCCGCGAGCGAGCCGTACGTCATGGGCGCGACGAACGCCGGTACGGACACCTCGCGCACGGCCCCGTCCAGCCGCCGTATCTCGGGCTCCACCAGGAGGGGCTCGCCGTCGTAACCGACGGCGGTCACGATCTGTTGCGAGGTCGGGGACGACGGGAACGACGAGGACACGGGCGGCTCCTGTGGCGTGCAGCGGCCTTCCGGGGCGTGCACCTCCGGTGGCGTTCACCACAGGTGTACGACCTCGGTGGTGCCGCTGTTCAGACACCGGATCGTACGGCTCGCACGTGTGGGGTTCGTGCGGGTTCGGGGGTGATGGAGCGGCGGGGGTGTGCAAGCTCAGGTGTCGCACAGGTTACCGATGCGTCATCTTGCCCTGTCCTGAGCGTTTTTCACGTTAGCACCGGCCCCACAGGCCTTCCTAGGCCTTCTTCACACCTGCCGTGCGCCGGTCGGCCGTGTCCGTCAGGGGCGACTTATGCCTTACCTCCGGTAACCTTACTTCAGAGTAAGCAAGCCATGGAGCCCCACAGAGTCCTATCGAGCCGTATCGAGCCGGGAGTCGCGTAGCCGTATGCCTGCCCACACCCTCGACCGGACGCCGCCCCTCGCGCCGCTGCTCGCCCGTGGCGCCCTGCTGTCCCCCTTCAAGAAGGCCGCCCTCAACCGGCCCCGCCCGGACGCCGGCCGCCCGCGTACCCGGCTCGTCCTGCCCGGCGTCCGCATCGACCTCGCCCGGCTCGCCGCCTACGAACGGGTCTGCGGCTTCCCCGTCGGCGACGACGCCCTCCCCATCACCTATCCGCATGTCCTCGGCTTCCCCCTGGCCATGCTGCTGATGACCGACCGCGGCTTCCCGCTTCCGCTCCTCGGACTGGTCCACACCTCGGTCGAGATCGTCCGCCGACGCCACCTCCCCGCCACCGGAACCTACGAACTCTTCGTGTACGTCGAGGAGTTGGCGCCCCACCGACGCGGCACCGAAGCCTCGGTGCACACGGAGGCGCGGGAGAGCGGCGAACTGGTGTGGGAGTCGCGGAGCACGTATCTCGCACGGCACCGGAGTGACGTGCCCGCCGGCGCGCCCACCGGTGCGCCGAGCACCGCCGACGAACGCGAGGCGCTGCCCGTCGTCGCCGCGTGGCGGTTCGCCGGGGACGTCGGACGGCGGTACGCCGCCGCCTCCGGTGACCGCAACCCCATCCACCTGCACGCCCTCACCGCCCGCCTCTTCGGCTTCCGGCGCGCGATCGCCCACGGCATGTGGACCGCCGCCCGCTGCCTCGCCGCCCACGGCACCCCCGAATCGGCCCTGGTCCGGACCGAGTTCAGGGCGCCGGTGCTGTTGCCGGGGACGGTGGAGTACGGGGCGGACGGCTTCGGGAACTTCGAACTGCGGGGCGGGGGACGCGTACACCTGCGGGGTGAGGTACGGGGCGCTCCGCTGGGGGCGCCGTGAGGTGTTGCCGGTTCGCTGCGGAGCCACGGTGACTGGTCGCGCCGTGCGGCGTCGTCGGCCCGCTGCGACACCCGCACAGCCGGTCGCGCAGCAAGGTCCGACGGACCACTGCGCCACCACCGCGACCGGACACGCCGCAAAACGATCTCAACCCACCACAACACCCCCACAGCCGGACACGCCGCAAGACGCCGACGGACCGCTGCGGCACGCCCGTGACCGGGCGCGCCCACGTGACCGGGCGCGCCCACGCGGCGGGGCCGCGTAGCAACACGGCCCCGCTCGCCTTTGGGGCGCGCTGCGACTCTGCTGCGCAATTCGCTGGACCCTCAGGAACAGCCGCCCGGAGCACCGAGCACGGCCGCGTCGCCGCAGGTCGCGGAGT
>NZ_JAVFVX010000126.1:0-19394 GCF_033441795.1 Streptomyces sp. ADMS
CATCGTGCCCGGTGAGGCACTGGCGGAGGATACGAGATTCGAACTCGTGAGGGGTGTCGGCGACGGGTGCCCCCAACACGCTTTCCAAATGTTCGTCTGGGGGTGCAGGGGTGTGCGGGGACGTTCTGACCTGTGGTGGAGTGGATGCTGGTGGGAGTTTCGGACGCCGTCGGACGGGGGTGAATGAGACCAAAATTGAGACCAGAGGGAGCCTCGCCGCCCCAATCGGCGACGACCCGAGGCGGTGTCCGGCCGCAGGGCAATGAGCCCTCGCGTGGGGTCAGTCAGCGTTCTCGTCGCCGTTCAGGTGTCGCATCGCGTACACGTGTTCCTCCGGGTACTGCGCAAGTCGAGCCATCACCCAGGCGGTGCGAGCGTCCATGCCCGGCCCGCATTCGGCTGCCAGCCGACGGGCCTGCCAGGTCGTCCGAGGCGCGAGCACCCAGCGCACGAGAGGGAACCGCACCCGGTCGATGCCTGCCGCCGACGACCCCGCTGGCCCGGTTGCTCGGTCCGGAGGCGGGCCGAGGCCGTCTGGTGGGTGCGGTGTCGTGTCGGTCACACGGTGAGTGTCACGGCACATCTATCCCCTACGGAGGCGACCAGCCTGGTGACCACCGGAAAGAGCGGAAGGAGCCGCTGCGTTGAACTCCGAGGCGGCCATGCCCAAGTTCGGGGCAGGTCTGGTCTGGGCTGAAATCCGTCTGCGTCGTACCAACGGTCCCGGTAACGTCATCTGGCGTGACCGAAACCGGCATTCAGCCCGACCCTGCCGACGAGCAGACCGCTCCCGTGGAAGCAGGGCGACCTTCCCTTCTGGATTGGCAGAAGCGGCTCGATGCCTCGTCGGGCTGTCGCGCCATCGCGCTCGGAGACCGAGTCAAGCGCATAGGGTATGTGTTTCAGGGCAACGTCGCGCAGTACAAGTCCCTGGTCGCCGAACTGCAGAACCCGGTGGTATCTGGTCCGATTCTCGACGTGCGCAATCCCGAGGCGCACGACCGGCTTCTTTCAGAGGCTGAGCGGCTTCTGCACAACGTGCTGATGGCGATGAGCACGCGGGTAGATCAGCAGCGCTATTTCATGGAGGAGCACTTCCAAGATGACTCGGCGCTGATGAATGAATACCGCAGCAAGGTCGCCTCCATGTTTAAGGATGACATGGAGGCAAAATTCTTGAAAGGGCTGCGCAATTATATCACCCATGCCCAACTCCCCGTAGCGCAGAGCAGGCAGACATTCGGACAAGAGTCCTGCGAGATCACCTTTATTCTGCCTACTGAACCCCTGCTCGCGTGGAGCCGTTGGAGCCGTGAACTGCGTACCTGGATCGCCGGTCAGGGTGGCGCGGCTGCCATCGTTGACATGGTTGACGCGTATGCCCGAAAGGCTGGCGAGCTCGACAAGTGGTTGTTCGACCGAATCGCTCTTAAGTACCGGGCGAATATTGATCCATATCTGCGCGAGTGTGCGGAATTCGATCGTGAGGTTGCTCGCGTCTTCGGGGCATAGGTGCCACTGCGGCTCCGCCTGGCTGGGAATCAGGTGAGCCGAAGCCGCTGCGTGCAGTTGCTTACGAGAAAACCAGTG
Source organism: Streptomyces sp. ADMS (assembly GCF_033441795.1). Classification (NCBI taxonomy): domain Bacteria; kingdom Bacillati; phylum Actinomycetota; class Actinomycetes; order Kitasatosporales; family Streptomycetaceae; genus Streptomyces; species Streptomyces sp. ADMS. Next base: position 1,591 of record NZ_JAVFVX010000126.1, read on the forward strand.
CCCGAAAACCTTCGCGGATCAAGGTAAGAGGGCCACGCTCGCGGGTGTAATACGGATTGTTGAGTCTTGTCTCGCAGTCCGCGTATACGGAGTCGATCGGCTTGACGACTACTGCGGTTGAACTGGCCGGGGCGGTTTGACCGCAAACGCGTGACCTGCGAGTACGCAAGGCTGGCGACCGCCATTGCGCATAGATCATCAGTACCAGCAAGAGCTGCGCAAGCCGCTGTCCTTGACATTTATGGTGGTCGCGTCGCTTGCCGTCGCCGGGGATCACGTCACCTCTCCCGGCAGTCCGATCCGGCCATGGCCGGCTTGCGCCCTTCTCGTGCTGCCTCGGGCTGATCAGGCTGCCGTATACGGGCCCACGACCTTGCCGACCGCGTGACCGATCCGTTCACGAATCTCGTGTGCGGTCACGTAGGAGAGGGCCTGTTCCAGCTGCTCGGTGGCGGCAGCGAACTGAACCGCTTGGTGGCGCAGGCGGGTGTCGAGGAAGGGTGCGACGGCGCCCGTGGCGCTGCGCCGCGCCTCTCGTGTGTAGAGCACAGTGAGGGAGAAGGCCCAGCACGCATGGAGGAATCCGAAGACGGGACGGTCGGTGCCTCGCCAGGGCGAGAAGAAGGTGACGTCCGTGGGGAGGCGCACGTCGTGTGCTGCAAGGGCGTCGTTGAGCCAGTTGTGGGCGGCCTCGTGGATCAGGTCGCGGGCCAGGACCTCGGGGTGGGCGGTGTAGTCGGTGAAGACGGTGCCCGGGAGGCGGGTGAGGGCCCAGCTGTGGAGGGTCTCGTCGAGTCCGCGACGGTTGAGAAGGCAGATGACGGGGGCGTGCTGGGTGAGCAGGGTCCCAAAGCCGTGCTCGGTCGCGGAGGCGGTGGCGGCACGAATGAGGCCAAGGGCCTCGGGTGGGGCTGTGCTGCTGTCGGGGCTGACGAGGTAGTACGCGGTTTCGGAGATCTCCGAGCTGAGCATGTCTGCGGTGCGCGGGTTGAGCACGATGTGCGGGCCGGCCGACAGGTGGGTCAGGTCTCGCACCGTCGTACGGCGGTACCAGGCGAGGCGGTCCGCGTCCCGGGTGCGCGCCGCGTGTTCGGCGCCTTCGAGCAGATGGTGGGCCACGGCGTAGTCGAGGGCGGACGAGCCGAGGCGGTTGGCGAGTACGGAGGTAATACGGCTGGTCCGTAGGCGCTGGTGGTCAGCGATGCCACCGAGGGCGACCAGGGCTTCCGGGGAGAGAGCGCTCATCTGGGGCTCCGGGGGTCGAACGGGGCCGGACCGGGACGGGCCCGGCCCCGTGGTGGGTCAGGACTCGGTGTTGGGCTCAGCGCTGTCGTGCTGCACCGTGGTGGCCAGCCAGGTCTCGGTGGCCGCGTTGGAAGTGTGCGCGGTGGTGCGCACCGGGTCGCTGTCGCGCAGGGACGCGACTGCCTCCAGGAACTCGTCGAACATCTTGTCTTCTGCCACTGCTCGCTCTCTCCTCTGGTTAGGGCGGTGGGTTGGGGGAGGGGTGGCTGCGGGGCGGGCCGCGGGGGCCGGTCATGGCGGGGAAGCCTCCTACTCGGAGACGAAGAGCGTGAGGAACTTGCGAACGCGGCCGGCGCGGACCGGTTCGGTGCCGTGGACGAGCTGACTGCCGAAGACCACGAGCGTGCCGGGAGTGGGTGCGACGCTCCATCGGGTGCGGGGCATGGTGCGGAACCAGGGGGAGGACATGTCCGTCCCCTCGTGTGCGAAGCGCATTCCCTGGGCGTAACCCGATCCGATCGGCGCCTCGTCGGCGGTCCAGACGGCGTCGCTGCCTGTGGTCTCCACGTAGAACGCGCCGCCGGTGTCGTGGATGTCTGTGAGCGTGACCGTCGCGGCGGCGATCTGGCGGGGACGGGTGAGGGGATCGGGCGCGATGCCGTCGGCATGCGGGGTGATGTATTGGCCGGAGCCGTACTCCAGGTAGATCCACGGCCGGTGGCCAGTGACCGAAGGCAGGGTGCGCGTGATGGCGGCCATGTGCAGCTTCATTGCCTGATCGAGGAGGGCGGTCGCCTCGTACGGGATCTCGGTTACCTCGAGCCGACCGGCCGGCTCGTAGACGTCCTGCGCCTCGGCGGGGGAGTGACCGGGGATCTCGTGGATGGTGGTGCGGCGGGCCGTGCCGTACCGGTCGAGGGAGCCGAGCGTGTCGTCCATGACGAGATTGAGCCGCTCGATCTCGTCCGGCTTGAGGAAGCCCTCCACGGTACGGATGGACAGAGTCTCGGCGATGTGGATCACTGCTCGCCTCCGCAGGCGCAGGTGCAGGGGGTGGACGGCGGAGGCGAGGCGGCTTCGGCCAGGGACTCCGTGAGCACATGCACGGCCTGGACGAGGTCCTCGAAATACTCGGCAGGCGTGGTGCCGGCAGCGGGCACGACATAGAGGTCGAGCGTCGGATACACCCGGCCGGTGGTGCGGCAGGCGAGTTCGCTGCGACCGAGGACCAGCGAACACGCGCCCGACAGGGAGGACTCGGCTCGGCTGGCGGCACGGCACAGGCGTGCAGCTGTGCGCGCGTACTCAGCGCGGTCGCGCGGCAGAATGCCGACCGAGAGGAACCGGGGCTCGGCTCCGGGGAGGTCTGCGTAGGCGTGACCCTGGCAGCTGTCGTAGGTGACGGCGTTCCAGCCTGAGGTGAGCGCGTCGACGACCGGGCGGATGCCAGGCTCGATGCCCTCGTACCACTGGGGATGGTGGGGGTCGAGATCGTCTGCCTCGTGCACGCCAGGGAGGCCGACTGTGTTGATGTTCCCGTTGGCGCTGACCTGGAGACGCGCGGGCAGGCGGGGAACAGTGGGGTCGTCCCAGCGGGCCAGGAAGGCGGAGACGTGGTGCATGTTGTTGGGGCGGACGGGACGCCAGCGCAACCGGGAACATGAGGCACCGGGCGGGAGATCCGGCTGGGCGAGCAGGGCGGCGACGCCGTCGATCAGGCGCATGCGGTGGTCGCAGTACGCGTCTTCGTCGCCCGCGGCGGCGAAACGGAGGCGGACCGCCGGGCAGCCTGCGCCGCAGGTGTCGCGGTAGTCGCAGGTCGTGCACTTCGTGACCAGGGAGCGTGCCTGCTGAAGCAAGGGAGAGCCGTCCTGGGCGCCGGCCACGTCCGCCTCGATGTGGACGTCGCCGAGGGAGGCGAGGCCGGCTTGCGGCCAGGGCAGTTCGTCACAGCTTCCCAGGCGGTCATCGGGATAGAGGGTGAGGACGTGGTCGCACTTCAAGTCGGAGAAGTGACAGGAACGGGTCCCCAAACCCTTCAGACGGCGGATGACGGAGACGACGGGCTCCAGCTTGACGCGGCGGAACACGCCATCGGCGACCCAGTGGTGGGCGGCCTCCAACACGAAGTCGGCGTACTGACGAGGCGTGACGGCCCAGGTCGGGCCGGTGGGGCCGATGGCCCGGCGCTGGAGTGCCCGACTGGTCGGCGCGCGGGATCCGACCACCGTGGTCGAGCGGGTGACCGCCGCGTCGAAGCACGGCACAAGGCTGACCGTCGTCACGACGGGAAAGGAGGCGAGATGCTCCATGACCTCGGAGGCTCGGCCGAGGACGTACGGGGTGACGGCGCAGATGACGCCGACGCGGCGTTCCCGACGGCCGAGGAGCTTCAGGGCTTCGACCACTCGCGGGTAGGTAGGGCGGCCGTCGTAGCCCACTCGCCACGAGTTCCCCAGCGCGTCCCCGTCGAGGGAGATGCCGATCTCCAGCTCCGGGTAGTGCCGCTCGAACAGGTCCAGCCAGGTGTCGTCGAGCTGGAGACCGTTGGTCTGGAGGCTCACGCGGATGACGTTCGGCTGTGCGGCGAGCGCGTCCAGGATCTCCGCGACCCGTTCCCGGCCTGCGGCCAGGGGCTCCCCGCCGTGGAGTTCGACGCTGAGTGGACGCCCGGAGAAGATCGAACCGAGGCGGTGGACCTGTTCCGTGCTGATCCGGGCGCCGCCCGGTGACTCCTTGCGCTTCTCGAAGCAGTACAGGCAGTCGATGTCGCAGGTCTCTCCCCGCAGCTTGAGGATGACGGAGACCGCCGTGTCCGGCCCGGTGCTCGACATTGGGGCGTAGAGACTCTCCAGGTGCGTGGGGGTGGTGCGGGTGACGGGCATCAGAGACCTCCCGAGGAGGAGAGGCGCGGTCTACGCGCCATCGGTGGAGACCGTGGACAGCCACCCGAGGAGCTGCCCGCCGGTGATGGGGATGTGGACGTCACCGCGGCGCAGGAACCATCCGTCGGTGTACCGCTGGGGCAGCCAGCCGACGTCAGGGGCACCGCCCAGGTTGGGAGGCTTCTGCAGCGGGTCGTCGACGGGCCAGCAGTCCAGGAGCGCTCTGGTCACGCGTCGCTGAACCGGACGGAACCACTCCCACGTTTCGGGGCGGGGCGGAGCGATCGGCGGATGGAACGAAGCGCTGGCAAGCAGCGGTAGCCACTTGTCGCCCAGGACCGGGTGGCCGGCCGCCGCGCAGCCGAGCGCGGCGAGACGGGTCTCCAGCTTCCGGCACACGATGTCGGCCGATTCGGCCAGGCCGTCCTCGACGAGGCCGGTCAGGTCTTCGGCGAGACTCGCCGCGACCTCGGCCTGGTCAGCGACCGCCCAGCGTCGGTAGCCCTGGCGCTCCCCGGGGTCGAGCACCGGATCCCAGCGTCCGGAGCCGTACGTGAGAGCGGTGCGCAGGCACATGAGGTCGTGCATCGAGGCGCGTACCCGGCGGAACGATCCGAGATCGTGGCGGCGGACGTCGAAGGAGCGGAGCAGGTGACGGAGTTCCTCGGCTCGTTGCGGCGCCGTCGCCTGGAGGTCGACACGGATGCCGTCCACGATGCGGGACTCCCACGCCGGAAGGGTGCCGTCCACGATGCCACGCAGGTCGATGTCGCTTGCCGCGTGGGCGAAGCCGCAGGCGAGGGCTCCCTCCAGCCAGACCTCGCGGGCCTCGCCGGATGCGAGCAGCGTCTGGGCGACTCTGTCGGCGATCTCCCGGCGTCGTCGTGCCGATGGGTTCACCGGTGGCCTCCTTCGATCAGGATCTTGTCGTCGGCGGTGATCTCCTTGAGGAGATCGATGGCCCATCGGTCGAGTGCGCCGCGCACGTCGGAGCGCTGGGCGCCGATGTGGGGCGAGGCCAGGAGGTTGAGCGGCGTCGTGGAGCCGGTGAGGAGCGGCAGGTGCTGCCGCTCGACCGGGTCGAGTGCGAGGCCCGAGAGCCTCCCGTCCGCCAGTGCCCGCAGGCAGGCGGTGAGGTCGAGGGTCTCCAGCCGCCCGGCGCAGATCAGCAGAGGCCGCTGTGGAGCGACGCGTGCGAGGAAGTCCTCGCCGATGAGATTTTCGGTCGTGGGGCGCAGCGGCAGAGTGATCACGTGTACCTGCGACTGGTCCATGAGCGCTGTCTGCGACAGCTCACGCAGACCGGGAGGGTTTGACGGCCACGCGGCGAAGGCCGTGCGGCCCAGGAAGGGAGCGAGGGCCCAGTCGGCGGCCAGCCCCACCGGGCCCGCGCCCCAGATCCCTGCGGCCAGGCTCCCGAGTGACGCACCCATGCACGCCTGCTTCTCGTGCCGGCCGAGCAGTAGCGCGTGCTGCCCCAAAGGGATCCGCCGGGCCAGTGCGAGGGCAGCGGCGAGGACCCACTCGCCCACGGCGCCCGCGCCGGCCTCGGCGTTGCGGTGCAGAGTGATGCCACGCTGCTGGAGGGCGCTCACGTCGATGTGGTCGATGCCGGAGCCGGTCCGTACGACGTGCCTCAGACGAGGGAGCGCGTCGAGCTCCCTCTCGCCGAGACGGACGCCGGAACGCAGGACGACCACGGCCGTGTTGGCGGGCGGAGGCGAGTACAGGTCCGGTAACTCGTGTACGAGGACATCGGGCAGGGCGCGGCGGATCGCGCTCGCGTCCGCCGCACCGCGTAGCACCAGGACAGCGCTCATCCGCGGAACTCCGGCTTCTCGTACCGGCCGAAGGCGAGATCACCCTCGCCGACGACGACGGTCACGGGCGAAGGCCCGCCGAAGTACGCGTCGCAGGCCCGCTTCACCCCCGGGAGCCCGTCCCAGGCCCGCGGATTGACCGCCGTGTCCGCGTAGTCGTCGACGAGCAACACACCCGTCGGCACCAGGCGGGGGACGCAGTGCGTGAGTCCCGTGAGGGTCGAGTCGTAGAAGTCGCCGTCCAGGTAGGCGAACGCGATCTCGTCGTGCAGCTCCTTGGGAAGGGTCTCGTCGAACCACCCCGGATGGATGACCGGCGCCGGCCTGCCCCAGGCCACATGCGTGGCGCGCACGTCGTCCGGGGACGACCGGAGCTCGCCTGCCGCCAGGTGGTCCGAGTCCTCGGCGCCGGGCGCGGGCATGCCCTCGAAGGAGTCGTAGACGTGGATCTCGCGGTCGCGGTCGCCCAGCGAGTCGAGCACGCTACGGATCCAGAGGGCCATCGCGCCCCTGTAGCAGCCGAGTTCCACCACGGGCCCCGGCAGACCGCGGGCGGTCAGGTCGGAGAGCTCGTCGGCGATCACGCAGAGCCGGTCGGCACAGACCGTCCCGGAGTGCTCCCGCAGCAGCCACTCCCGCAGATCCTTCAACGTTGAGTCCATGAAGGTCACCACCTGTCCACGAAGGGGTCGGTGAGCTCCCCGCTCAACGCCGCCGACAGCGGGCGGTTGATCCTGGGCAGCAGGTACACGTCATTCAGGCGTTCCAGCGGAACCCACTCGAAGCCCACCTGGATGGGGTCCGGAAGTTCCGGCATGCGCGGCTCGGCGTCGTCCACCTGCTCGGCGAGGAAGTTGAACTGAACCTTCTGTACGTCGCCGAACTCGCCTTGCCACGACTCGGGGACGTACTCGACGACGCACAGCAAACGCCGGGCCACGACCTGGAGGCCGGTCTCCTGCGCGACCTTGCGGTTCACGGCCTGGCGTAGGTCTTCACCGACCTGGGCCTTGCCACCCGGAAGGTTGTAGTGGAACCCGGCCTCGTCGTCGTACGACAGCAGCAGGACGGCGCCGCCGCGCACGATCGCCGCCTTCACGGAGACACTGATCCGAGGCAGCTCGGGTGTCAGAGACACGACAGCGCCTCCGGTTCGCCGACGCGCATCAGATCGCCGACCTCCGCCAGAGACCCCGCGACGGTGGAGCGGAAGCTCCCTCCGCGCTGGAACTGACGAGCGGCGGTGCGCATACCCGCGAGGGCGGCACGGCTGAGCTGGTTCGCGTAGATGCAGAGGCGGAAGCCGGCCTCGCCGAGTTCGGCGGCGCCCAGGTCGGGGAACGCCGTGGGCACGCTGACCAGCGGCACGTCGTGGCTCCACGCACGTCCGATGGCCCGCGCCTGATCACCGGTCGTGTCCTTGGAGTGGATGAGTAGCGCATCCGCTCCGGCCTCGGCGTACGCCTTGGCACGGGCGATCGCCGTGGCCATGTCCTCGCCGGCGATCAGGGCCTCGGTGCGGGCCACGACCACGAGGCCGTCACCGGCGACCTTCCGTATGCGCCCTAGCTGCTCGCACAGCAGGTCACGGTCGGCGAGGTTCTGGGCCCGGTGGGCCGCGAAGCTGTTGCACTTCGGGTACGCGCTGTCCTCGACACACACGGCAGTGGCTCCGGCGCGCATCAGGTCGTACGCGAACCGCTCCGCCGTGCGCCCCGAGCCGCCCGCGTTGTCGATGTCCACGATGACCGGCAGTTCGGTGACACGTCCTAGCGAGGTGATCACGTCGGACAGGTCCCGGGGGCCCAGGAGGTTGGCGTCAGGCAGCCCGGAGGCTGCGGACACCTCCAGACCGCTCACCCACAGGGCGTCGAAGCCCGCCTCCACCGCGACGTGCGCGGCGAGCGCGTTCACCGCACCGATCGCCAGGAGCGGGTGCTTCCGCTCGCTGTCGGCGAGGGCCTCACGCAGACGCGTCGCCTTCGTGCCGTCAGCCATGGGTCTCTCCTCCTTCCGTGTGGGCGGCGAGCGACGGCACCAGCTGCCGTTCGCGCAGTACGTCCCAGGCTGCGAGCAGCACCTCGGACCGGGGCCGGCGGGCGTCCAGGCGGACCACGTCGCCGAGGAGCGGGAACTCGTCGGGCTTCGTGACCACGGCCTCGTAGGTCTCACGAACCCGGCTCTGGACGTCGTGCACGTCCCAGTCGGCCCGGACGGCGTCACCCTGGCGGGCCTGCGCCCGGTTCATCGAGGCGTCGATCTCCAGGTCCAGGACGAGCGTGAGATCGGGAGCAACGGTGAGGTGCGCGGCCAGCGCCTCGTACGTCTCCGACGCCCTCATGCCGTGCTTCACGGCGAAGAAGGCCAGCTCGCTGAGAAGCCAGCGATCTGCGATCACGGGCCGGGTCGGCCGCTGGGGGAGCACGAGGCGATCCAGCGTGGCCCGCTTGTCTGCCGCGATCGCGGTCAGATAGGCGTCACGGTTCCCGGCGTTCGGCTGGTACTTGCCGTTGACGATGGCACCGGCCTGGTCGGCGGCGAGGAAGTTGGTGGTGAGCACGCACAGAGGGGTGACGCCGTATAGCCCCTCCCAGAGCCGGAACAGGCTCTTGCGCAGCGTCGTTTTGCCGGTGCCGTCGAGCCCCTCGATGACGATGAACGGATAGCGGTGGTTCATTCGACCTGCCCCGCCCCGGTGCCGCCGGAGTACTTGGTGAAGCGACCCCGCCAGCGGGCCGTGGTGGACACCAGGTCGACGAGCCGGAGCTCCGCCAACTCGTCGATGAGGCCGGGCAGCTCGGGCTCGACGCAGACACCAGCCTTGATGGCGCGGCAGTACGCGGCGCGGAGGGCCGGGTCGTCGTCGGAGACACGCAGCGCTGCCTCCAGCACCCGCGTGGCCATGCCGTTGGCCACCACTCTCACCGCGGTGCCCAGGGCCTGCTCGTGGAGCGGGGCGGGGCGCGGTTCCAGCGTGATGTGGTGCACCCCGCGGTGGCGGATGACCGCGAAGAAGCCCACCCACCACGCGGCGGCGGCGCTGGCGGCGGTCACTGCGTCGGACCAGGCAGCCCCGGACTGCTCTGCAAGGAGGTTCTGGGAAACGGTGTCGGCGGCGCGCTGAAGTGCCCCGTGCAGGGTCCGCGACTCCGTTCCGTGCCGCTGGGGCAGCTCCCACCAGAAGCCGAGCCCGGCGTCCTCCAGCAGTGCCATCGCGGACTCGTCGCCTGCCGACAGCGGAGACGGGCGCTGGGCCAGCACGGAGACATCGGCGCCCGGCACGTCCGGCAGCGCCTTCTCCTCGGCGACGGCAGCCCGCCATTCGTCGAGATGGAGATGGAGCCGCTGGGTCAGCAGCCCGTCCGCCAGCGTCTGCCAGGCATGGGCCAGCGGCGGCGAACCGGGAGGCCGGGGCGGCAGGGTCAAGGAGGTCACAAGTCGGATCCTCACGTCCGGGGAGTCGCGGCACGCGGCTCCGGTCGGTGGTGCTCCACCACGATGGCCGCCACGAAGGCCCACGCCCATGAGTGTTTATGAGCCCTGCCGGCGGAACGTGTCTCGGTGGTCGCAGAGCGGGGGAGAATGCCGACCATGGTCGACAGCGGACAGCGGCGGTGTACGCGCTGCGGTGCCCTTCTCAGCCGCTTCAACGCCGGTACACGATGCGCCTCGTGCCAGGACGGACCGGCCGCCCGACGGGCCGACCCGGCCTTCTGGCGTGATCCGACGGTCCGGCGAGCCGTGGCCGCATGGGAACTCGGCACCGTCGTCAAGCTGTTCAGGAAGCACACGGGCCTTTCCCAGGCCGGCGTGGCGCGGATGGTCAGCATCGACCAGGCCGAGGTCAGCAGACTGGAACGCGGCCTCAAACAGATCCGCGACCGACGGCAGTTCGTCCAGTGGACCGATGCACTGGGAGTTCCTGAGGAGTTGCTCGGGCTCCTGCCCACGGCCGATCCGCACACCTCGGACGCCACGGGCCGCTCCGGAACAGCGGACACCGGAGTCCGTGGGTACGCGGCGTTGCCAGAAGGGCCGGGCCAGCTTCTCCTACCCGTCGGCCGGTCCGTCTCGACGACGGCGCTTCCCGTGCTGACGCTTCCCGCGGCCTCCTTCCTCGGGGACAACTTGAGGCTCGACTCCCGCCCGGAGCTGGATGCCTGGCGCACCATGCCGATGCGCGCGCTCGTCGTCGCGAACCGCACGGTGGACGGGGTGGTACGGCAGTTCGTCACCGACGCCCGACCGAGCGGCGTACGCGCCACGGCCTCCGAACCGGTCGACATCCCTGCCGCGTACGAACTGGACGACCTGACCTACGGCATCCTGTGGGCCGTGTCGGGATTCGAGGCGGCACTGCTCGGCGACGACCAGCCCCTGCACACCTCGCTGGCGTCGCTCACCGTTTCCCCAGGCGCGCCGATCGCCGCCGACCAGGGACTGACCGAAGTCTCCCGGATGCTCATCGGCTCGGAGACCGCAGCCCGGTACATCCTGGGCAACCGGGACCACCTGGGCGACGCACCCGTCTTCTGGACCAGGGAACAGCGTGGTGAAGAGGCCGCCACATGGCTGTTCTTCCGGCACAAGTACCGCTACCTCGAACGAATGGCCCCCCGGCGTCCGGGCGGCACCAGCGGCCGGGGATTCTGCGTCCCCGAGACGGCGATCGCCTCCTCGCCGGCATACGAGCGCGTTCTGCTGTTCCTCGCCATCGCGCTCATGGAGTCCTTCGGCATCCGCACCTGGGTGACCGACGACGGAGGCTTCGCACACACTGACGGTTTCGCCCTCTCCCCCGGGCGCCGGGTTGTCATCGCCTCTTGGGTACGGACCGAGGGAGCGTCCCACCTCGCGGTCACCGCGCGGCCGGGAGCCCTGCGGACGTTCGCGGATGTGACGGACCACGTCAGCCACCACTCGACCACAGCGGCCGAGCAGGCCGGACAGCGCCTCGCAGCGACGGCGCAGTACCTCGGTCTCGACGCCTCCTGGCTCGGTCGCCGGTGCGCCCAGTTGTCGGCCGTCGGCACGGAGCGGCTCGCCCGGCCGCGCAGTCGGCTGCTCGGCCTCGAAGGGCTGGAAACCGCCTGCCGGTTCGTGGCCGAGCAGCTGGTGATCATCCCGCGTACCCGTACGACGCCGACCCGATAGCCTGCGTGAACCACTCGTGAGGCCGCGCTCGGCGGCGTCCGGACAGGGGAGCAGGGGATATGACGGAGTCGGTCAGGAACGTGGCGGTCTTCTCCCTCGGCGGCACGATCGCCATGACCACCGATCCCACCACCGGAGGAGTCGTACCCGCGCTCTCGGCCCACGAACTCCTCGCCGCAGTACCCGCTCTGGCCACGAGCGGCATCGGCCTCAAGGTGCGGGACTTCCGGCGTCTGCCCGGCGCCTCCCTGACCTTCGATGACCTCACCGCGCTGTCGGCCGCGATCACGGCGGAGCTGGAGGCCGGTGACGTCGACGGCGTCGTCATCACCCAGGGCACCGACACCATCGAGGAGACTGCCTTCCTCCTCGACCTTTACCACGGCCATGAGCAGCCGGTCGTCGTCACAGGCGCGATGCGCAACCCCACCCTTCCCGGCGCCGACGGCCCGGCCAACATTTACGCCGCTGTCCTGACCGCCGCCGATCCCGGCCTGTGGGGCGCAGGCTGCATCGTCGTACTCGGCGACGAGATCCACTCGGCACGGACCGTCCGCAAATCGCACACCACCAGCCCCGCCGCCTTCACCTCGCCGACGTGCGGCCCGATCGCGCGGATCGCGGAGAACCGCGTGCGGATGGTGAGCGGCCTGCCGTCCCGAGGACCGCTGGTCGGCGCCCCCGACCGTGAGGCGCGCGTCGGGCTCTACATCGTCACCCTCGGCGACGACGGCACCCTGCTCGACCTGTGGGACGGCAACTGCGACGGGCTCGTGGTAGCGGCCTTCGGCGTGGGCCACGTCCCGGAGCGCCTCGTCGAAGGACTCACCAAGCTCGCGTGCCGCATCCCCGTGGTCCTCGCCTCCCGCATCGGCAACGGACCCGTCCTGTCGGACACGTACGGCTTCCCCGGCTCCGAGAAGGACCTCCTCGGGCGAGGACTCATCGGTGCCGGAGACCTCAGCCCGTACCAGGCGCGGCTCCTCCTGCACGCTCTGCTTGCCCAGGGCGCTGACGGAGCGACGGTCCGCGAGACCTTCACCACCGCCTCCGCCCGCTGATCCCACCTCGTCAGGAGACACCCGCACATGCGTGCTCACGAGCTGACCGTCGGCCGTACCTTCGGCGTCACCTTCGACCACGGGGAGGACTTCTTCGAGGCGCTGTCAACCTTCTGCCGGGACAACGGCGTACGGCAGGGCTACATCCCCTCGTTCATCGGAGCCTTCGCGGAGGCCGAGATCGTGGGTGCCTGCGAGAAGCTCGCGGACCCGGACGCACCGGTCTGGGCGAAGACGCACGTCACCAACGTCGAGGCGTTCGGCGCCGGCACCCTCGCCCATGACCCCGCCACCGGCGAGATACTCCCGCACATCCACGTCTCCGCCGGCCTGAAGGCCCAGTCGGCCGACGGCAGGACGAGCCACCTGCTCAGCGCCAAGGTCCAGTTCCTCAGCGAACTGCTGATCGTGGAGGTCACGTCGCCCACCATGACCCGGCCCCGGAACCCCGACCTCTACGACGTCCCGCTGCTCACGTTCGGCTGACCCGCAGGAGCCGGCGAAGCCAGGGGTGGTCGGGCGCGATCACCTTGATCGCGCCCGCAAGCCAAGCACGTGCCGGAGCGTCGAGCAGCGGCAGTACCGCTTCGAAGTCGGTCTCGTCCTTGTCCCGGGTCGCCTTTGCCTTGTAGAAGAGCTGCACCTCGGGCGCGAGATACGGGATGCCCGCCTCGCTCGTTCGCCCGAGCTGGTCGATCGGGAGCCGGATTACCGGAGTGCGCCGCGAGACCCACTGGGTGCCCTCGACCTCGTCCAGCATGAGCTGCAACGACCAGGGCGCCTTGGACGTGCGGCGGCACCAGATGTCGTGGAGCGGCGGCCGAAGGACCTCTCCAGGACGCCACGGCCGCAACTCCCCCTGGCCGGGCGGATCCGCCACGTGCAGGTCCCAGTCGGCCAGCAGTTCATGCACGAGGACCTGGTCACGCCGGAGGACGAGGACGTCGAGATCGCCGTGTGCGCGCAACTCGCGGCCGACCGCGAGTTCGATCGCGTAGCCACCGGCGATCCACCACGGGAAGTCCGCCTTGGCGAAGACCGTGGCTACATCCTCGGGGCGCTCCGGCACCCAGCGTCCCAACACGTCAGCACTCACCCGCCCATACTCCCAGTGACCAGACGGGCGGGAGCGAAGGCCGACGGCGGGTCGGCGGTCTCGCTGGAGTGCCTTGTCGCTCGCTGGCCCCTCGCGCTCATAAACGCCCATGAGCACCATGAGCACCGGCGGCCATCGTTGAGTGCGTGACTTGCGACCGGCCTCGTGGCTGGTGCCTGAGCCACGATCCTCCCGGGGCCGCACGCCCGAGGCCGGGGTGCTTCCTGCGGCCGTATGCCTCTCAGCGGCGTACCTGACGCGCGTCCGCGACCACGTCGCAGCTCCGGGAGACGGCCACCGACGTCACCCACAGGAGGTCCGCCGCCCGATGATCAACGCACCGTCCGCCGCTCTCGGCCTCGTGTACCGCTGGACCGACCACACCATCAACCCGACCGGCGAAGCCCGTGCGGTTCTGCGACGTGTCCTCAAGGATCTGGGCCTGTCAGGAAACGTCATCAGCGACGGAGTCCTGGCCGTCTCAGAGCTCGTGGCGAACGCGCACGAGCACGCGCGCGGCCCGTACGAGGTACACGTTCGAGCTGCTGCGGGAAGATACATCTGCGAGATCCACGACGGGAATCCTCTTCTTCCCACGGACCTCTACCTGGCTGCCGTGCCCTCGCCGGAAGCCACCGCGGCGGAGGCAGCGAGCGGACTGCTCACTGAGCGCGGACGGGGCCTGCACATCGTGAATGAGCTGACCCAGGGACAGTGGGGGTTCCAGGTCACGAACTGCGGAACCAAGGCGGCCTGGGTGGTGCTGGCCGAGGCTTCGGCTGCGCTGGCTACCCGAGGCGGGCAGACCTGACGGACGTGCCGATGCGGCAGATGCTCCCCGCAAGGTCGAGAAGGTCGGTGATCGCGTAGTGGCGATCACCGATCTCTCCAGCCGACCGACACCGACACCATGGGTGGCCCTTCAGCGGTCAGCTCTCGGGCAGCGGCGACCGGCGCTTGCATACTTCCCGTTGAAACGCGGAGACCCGCTTCATCCCCGTCGATACGATCTTCCCGCCCGTACTCGCCGTGCTGGAGGAGTGGACATGACGCAGCAGAATTCAGACGAGCGACCGGGCATCGCCGCAGCCATCGTCGTCCACAACAACCGCGTGCTCATGGTGCGGCGCCGGGTCAGCGAGGGCCAGCTCTCCTGGCAGTTCCCCGCAGGCGAGGTCGAGCCAGGCGAGGCACGTGAAGACGCCGCCGTGCGTGAAACGAAGGAAGAGACCGGCCTGGACGTGGCCGCCGTCAAGCTCCTTGGCCAGCGGATCCACCCGAAGACGGGTCGGCTGATGTCGTACACGGCCTGCAAGGTCGCGGGCGGTACGGCGTACGTCGCGGACACCGAGGAGCTGGCCGAGCTCGCGTGGGTGGCCCTCGCCGATATCCCCGGCTACGTGCCCTACGGGCTCTTCGAGCCGGTGCAGGAGCACCTGGACATCACGCTGAGGTGACTCACCGACCCAGGTATGGTGCCAACTCTGCTGGATGGCCGGGAAGCTACCCCTCGCTCCCCTGTGAGCGGAGACGCTCGTTCTCCCTCTCCAGCGCGGCTACACGTCGTTCAAGCTCCGCACGGGTCGGCTTCTTTGGAGGCGGAGAAGCTGCTGGCTTGGGAGGAGAGGGCGGTTGACCGGCCAGTCCGATGGGCTCGAAGGCCACGATTCCTGATGGGTCCTTCCCGCACTCCGGGCACTTCATTGACGACGAGCCGTGCAGCGTGGGCTTGCCATTCTCACGATGCCGCCGAGTCTCGACGATGTGGCCGCCGTAGAGCCGTACGCGCCACCGCATGATGTCGCGCTCAGGCGTCTTGCAGTTATGGAGCATCTCCAGCACCTTGACTACGACAGCACGGCGACCTGCTGCGAGCACAGGGTCTGCCCGCTCTTCGGCCTTCTCCTCAGCGGCATGCTTCTCCACCCAACGTCTGATGTCCTCCCACTGCTTCTGCTGTCGGTGATCGGCTCGGGTGAGCTGGTAGTTCTCCAGCGGACAGCCGTAGCTCTCGTACTCCACCTTCCGCATGGCCGAAACCGTAGCCTTGGGCAGCGGAGAGCTCAGGCAGAGTTCGCTTCCGATCGGCCGTGGTGCCGCCCTGAGTAGAGCTGACGGCCGACGAGAGTGAAAACGGTCGTACGCGACCGAGTGGGCTCCGTGACAAGTCTGGAGCCCACTCGGTCACAGTCGGGCTACTGCCGCCGGGGGCGGCTGTTCCGTCCTGGGGTGGCGGCAGGGCCGGCCTGCTGCGGTGCAGGGGTCGCGCTTCCCGAAGGCCACGTCCCGGTGGTCGAGCGTCGGCGGGCGGCTTCGGCACGGCGGTTGGGTACGGGGTTGCGGCCGGTGTGCTGGATACGGGTGATCAGAACACGGGCGGGCTGGGCGCGGTGGTCAGTTCGCGCTGCGCGGCGGCCTCCTTGAGCAGCTGGTGGGGTTGGTGACCGCCGGCCTCGGCGTCGGCGAGGACCGTGGCGAGGGCGGGCCAGTCGGCGTCGGCGAGGATCCGCTCGGCGTGGTCGGGGACGGCTGCACGGACGTCGCTGGCCAGAGTGCGGCGGGCCTCTTGTTTCGGCTGGCGGCGTTCCAGTTCTGCGAGTGTGGGGACAAGGGCGTGGTCGGCGGCGGTCTGGAGGTGCTGGACGGCCTGGCGGGCGGCATCGGCCTGGTGGGCGTGGTGCTTCGCCTCGTGCCAGCGTCCGGCGACGATGGTCGCCCAGACGAGGGCTGCGACGAGAGCTGCGAGGGCGCTGCCTTGGGGGCCGGTGGCGGTGCTGACGATGTCGCGGGCGGCGATGCGTAGGGTGTCGGCGGCGCGGTCTTCGGCTCGGATCTGGGAGCGCTGGGCTCGGGCGAACGCCTTGGACGCGGCCTGGAGTTCGACGCGTAGATCCGCTGGGGCCTTCTGCGCGGTGGCTTCCATCAGTTCGCCAAGGGCCGCGATGTGAGCCTGAGCTCGCGCGTCTCCGCCTTCGTCACCAGTGCCGGTGTCGGCGAGCTCGCTGTGGAGGGTGTCGAGGGCGTCGGTGGCCTAGTGCCAGGGGGCTGTGGGCCGGTTGCGGCGGGCGGTGGGGTGTTCCTCCGGCTGGCTGGTTTCCAGGCGCGTCTTCAACTTGGGCAGGGAGAGGTCGGGGGCGACCTTCCCGCCTGGCTTGTAGATCTGCTCGCCGTCCTTGTTGAGGTCGCGGGGGCGGCCGACGGCATAGCAGAGGAGATCGCCGGACGGCCCGCGCTTGGGCTTGACCAGGACGTCGTCGGCTTCGAGGTAAGCGAGCAGTTCCTCTGCGTCGGTGACATGAGGGATGGCGGCGCGGATGCGGTCTTCGAGCCACTGTTGGCTGGTCTGCTCCCAGCCGAGGCGTTCGGCCTTGTGCATCTCGGCCTGGGTGGGGCGTCGGGTACCGGTGCGGTCGCCTTTCTTGAGCTGGCGCAGCCCGTAGTCCTTCTCGATCTCGCGGCACTCGTCGCCGACGCGTATGCCGCTGTCGTGGAGTTTGGGGCGACGGCCGTCTTCGCGGACGGTAGTGGCGAGGATGTGGATGTGGTCGTCCGCGTGGCGTACGGCGATCCAGCGGCAGGCCAGGTCGTCGCCTTCGGGCGAGATGCCGGCGGCGGCCACGATGCGCCTGGCGATCTCGCCCCACTCGGCGTCGGAGAGATGGCGGTCCTCGGGGGCGGCGCGGACAGGGCAGTGCCAGACGTGGTCGGTGACCGGCTTGCCGAACTCGCTGTTGCGCAGCCGGACGGGCTCATTCAGGTAGTGGCCGAGTTCGGTCAGGGTGGCCATCTCGTTGCGGCCGGGGTCGGGCATGGCGAGCATCGCGAAGGCGGCGACGATGTGTGGATCGAGGTGTTCGTCGTGGGTTCCGCGGCCATAGAGGTAGGCGAGCAGCCCGCGGGTGTTGGATCCGGCCGGTTTGATGGCGGCGATCATTTCGGTCAGACCTCCGTCGGGTCGGCGGGCTCGCGCAGGGCTTCGGCGATCAGGGAGAGCAGGTGGTGCAGCTCGCCGAGGCGCTCACGCACGTCGGGCGGGGTGCGGTCACTGTTGAGGGCGCGGGCGACCTGGTTGACATTGACGCCGATCCGGTTGAGCTGGCGCAGGACCTGGGCGCGGAAGTGGTGCGTGCGGCGGCGGTCCTCGGACAGCGGCAGGTTGGCGGTGAACCGGCCGGTGACGAAGGCGAGAACGACGTCGGCGGCGAAGCCGGAATCGCCCTTGTAGCCATGCTGGACGGTGGCGTCCTGGAGCAGGGAGAACTGATCGGCGGTGAAGCGCAGGGGGCCGACGCGCTCGTCTCGTTTGGTGCCGGTGAAACGACGGATCGTGGGCTGCACGCTGCTTGACAGCAGGCTCGCCGCCGACAGCCTCGGCGGTGTCGGCGGTGCGTACGGGGCGCAGGGTCTCGCGCTGGACGGTGTGGGGCGTGTCCGGGGCGAGGCCGCCCTCGCCCCCGGCCTCCGGGGCCGGCGCCCCCTGGCGCCGGGCCGTCTCCGCCACCCCCGGGGCGGAGACCCCCGAAGACCGGCCATGAGTCGGACT
>NZ_JAVFVX010000127.1:0-19260 GCF_033441795.1 Streptomyces sp. ADMS
TCGCGAACTCGGTCACGCACACGAAAGCCGCGTGCGTGGTGTGCGTACGGTGGGCCGGAGAGCGGCTCCGCTCAGAATCGAACCGTGGCTGAAGCTGGATGAGTGCTGATCGCTCTGGCGCCTCGGCCAGGGGTTTCCGAAGCGCGCCGCGAACCCTGTCCTGCGGTGGGCCGGTTCAACTGTCAACCACGACGGTCGGCTGGCTTGTCACCAGCAGATACAGGGGCTCAGGAATGGAATCGCAGCATCGCGCACGCCCTTTCGAGGTCCTCCGGCGTGTCCACTGCGATGCCCTCGTCCTCGACGGGAAGCATCCGTACACCGTGCCCGTGCTCGACGAGCCGGAGCATCTCGACGCCTTCGGCGCGCTCAACCGGTCCCTGTTCGAGGCGCCGGAACAGGTCGAGTCCGCTGCGCGTGAAGCCGTAAAGGCCGAGCTGTCGCAGGTAGTTCGGACGATGGCCCCGCGGATACGGGATCGGCTGCCGGGAGAACATGAGGGCGTTGCCGTTCTCGCCGACCACGACCTTGACGACGTTGTGGTCGATGACCGATGCCGCGTCGTCCAGCTTCGCGTACGCGTTGACCGCCAGGGTCTCGGCGCTGAGGTGGACCAGTGCCTCCGACACCGCGTCGATCGCGGCGGGGGCGATGAACGGTTCGTCGCCCTGGACGTTGATGTACGCGTCGGCCTGGACGTGCTGGGCGCACTCGGCGACGCGATCCGTCCCGGTGGGGTGGTCGCCGGTCATCACACAGGGGATGCTGAGCTGCCGGCAGGCGGCTTCGATGCGCTCGTCGTCGGTGGCGACCACGGCGTCGTCGATCCGCTTCGCCTCCTGACAGCGCTGGTGGACGTGCCACAGCAGCGGCATGTCGCCGAGCAGAGCCAGGGGCTTTCCGGGGAATCGTGAGGCGCCCCAGCGGCAGGGGATCACCGCTATATGGCGACGCGCTGCGGCGGCTGCCACGGCGTTCTCCTGTCGGTCAGGTGGTCGGGGACTGTAGGACGGGGGTACGTGATCACTTGGCGAAGTGGTCGAGCCAGACCTTCGCGATGGCCCGGCGGTCGGATGAGGGCATTTCATGCAGGCCCGGTTCGTAGTCGCCGCGGCTGAGTGCTGCGGTGGCCGCGAGGATCTCGGCCTGCACGAGGTGGATGTACGTACCGACGGACGCGCCGTGGACGAAGTTGACCGCGCCACCGTCGGCGAGAACGAAGAAGTGATGGCCTGTCACGTCGTACCGCGTCAGGTGTTCCCCGGCTGGTGTCCGCCGGTAGTGCCCGTCGAGCGAGTCCAGCTCGAGTTCGTCCTCGGAGGATGTCACCGAGGCCACATAGGCGCCGTTGCGCAGCGCCTCGAAATGCCCCTGCCGCAGCGCCAGGTTGCCGGTGGCGCACAGCACGAGGTCGGCGTCGCGGAGGGCCTCGGTGCGGGAAGTGGCCGTGCGGAACCCCTGGGAGTGTGCCTGCACCCGCTTGACGGGGTCGCTGTCGTAGACGGTGACGCGTACGTCGTTGGCGCGCAGGGTCTGGGCGATGGCGCGGCCGACCTTGCCGAAGCCGATCACGCAGGCACCCCGGCTGACCAGGATGTCGCCGCGAGTGCGGACCAGGGACTCGGTGGAGAAGACGATGGACCGTCCCACCAGGTGGTCTTCGCAGTCCTTCAGAGGGGAACGCGCCACCGAGAAGACGGGGCAGGGCAGTTGGCCGAGTGACGCGTACCGCTGGTGTCCGTTCTCGGTGTCCTCGACGACGCCGACGATCCGGCCGGAGAACTTCTCGACCAGAGTGCCGAGGCTGGGTGCGAAGTAGCCCCCGATGTCGAGCAGTACGACGTCACGACCGGGAACGGTGACCTCCAGGTACTCCAGGGCGCTGGTGGGGTCCCTGAACAGGTCGCGGCTCAGGGGGTGCACGGCGTACTCGCGGCGTACCTCCGTAAGGGTCCGCTGGGAGATGGATCTGGGCTTGGGCAGCACGGCCGCGACCGTGGTGGTCCGGGCCATCGCGTGGAGGAACGCCGGGCGCTCGGGGAGCAGGTGGGTGATGATCAGCGAGCTGAGCTGTCCGTCGGCGGGGAACTGCGCGGTGATCCGGCGGAAGAAGGCATCCCGCCTGATCTTTTCGGGGCTCTCCACGGCAACTCCTGTCAGGTCGCGAGATGTTCAGGCCACGGCGCGGTACGCGGGCTGGGTCAGGGCCTGCATCTGGGCGCGCATGCCGTTGTGAAGGTCGACCGTGGGCTGCCAGCCGAGTACGTCGTGGGCACGGCCGGAGTTGGCCCGGGTGGTCAGGACGTCACCGTTGCGTGCGTGCTCCACCTGGATCTGGATGTCGCGGCCGACGAGGCTCTTGGCGATGTTGATCACTTCGAGCAGGGATGCGTTGGCGCCACCGCCGACGTTGACGATGCCCGTGTCGGTCGGCGCGAAGGCAGCCGCGATGGTGGCTGCGACCGCGTCGTCGATGTAGGTGAAGTCCCGGCGCTGATGGCCGTCGCCGTACAGGCGGAGCGGCTGTCCGGTGATGGCGGCCAGGAGAGCGCGGTGGGTGAACATGTCGGGGCGCTGGCGCGGCCCGTAGACAGTGAAGTACCGCAGAGCGACGACGTCCGTGGGGCAGTCGGCGCGGGCTGCGTGCGCCAGGCAGAGCTGCTCCTCGGCGAGCTTGGTGACCGCGTACGGGGAGGCCGGCCGAGGATGGTCGCTCTCGACACTGGGACCGCCGCTGGTGGGTCCGTAGACGCTGGAGGAGGAGGCCACGACCACACGGGGGACGCGCATGCGGGTGGCGGCGTCCATCACTCGCTGGGTGGCGAGGATGTTGGAGGCCACGTAGTCGCCGAAGTGCGGGCCCCACGAAGCTCGTACGCCGGGGATGCCCGCCAGGTGGAAGATCACGTCCGCGTCAAAGAGGAGCGGATCGATCGCGCAGGTCAGCAGGTCGGCGGTGATGTGCATGTATCCCGGGTGGCCGTGCGACGCGGCGGGGTTGGCCGCTGCCGTCTGGTCTGCGGCGGGGTCGCGACGGTCGACGCCGATCACGGTGGTTCCTGCCTGGAGCAGGGTGTGGGCGAGGTGAGAGCCGATGAATCCGGCGGCCCCGGTCACCACCGCGCGCCGGGGCGTCGGTGTGGTCGAGGCGGAGGTGCTTTCTGACACGTAACTCTCCAGAAGTTGGTGGGGTCGGTCAGCTCAGTCGTGCCAGTACGGTGCGGCCGTGGGCGCTGAGGGCGAGGTCGTCCTGCTCGTGTCCCCGGACCAGGGCGGTGGCGGCTTCGATGGCGCCGAAGGACTCCAGAAGGTGCTGCTCGGCGTCGCTCAGCTCCCTCCCGTACGCGGCGAAGAAGGCGCTGCGGAGATGAGGGGCGGCCTGCCAGCGGCGGAACTCGAGCCGGGCGAAGTCCCGGACGCGGGCGTCGCGTCGCATGTGCTCGAAGTCGCAGATCCAGAAGCCGTCTCCGATGAGCCAGTTCCTGGGCTGGTAGTCGAGGTGGCACACGGCGCTCTCCAGTTGGACGTGGGACAGGAGGTCCGCGACCTGTAGCAGGCTCCTCCTTTCGTCTGTCGACAGGAGGTCCGCGCGGTCGGCCCGGTCGACCCAGCCCCGGAGCCGACCGGCCAGTTCGACGCCAATGCCGCCGGCCTTTGGACCTGCCGTGGCCCGGTGGAGGGCACCCAGGACGAGGCCGGCGTTGTGGTGAGCCTGTTCCTCCTCGGCCGAGCCCGGCGGCAGGACGTCGCCGCTCTGCCCATGTATCGCCGTGAGCAGCAGAGTGCGTGTGGAGTCCTGTCGGCCGACCAGCTCAGGGGCGTGGCCTTGAAGGTGACGTCCCCACGTCAGGTAGGCGTGCGCCTCGTGGGCATACCGGTTCCGGTTGGCGTGCTGCTTGGCGAAGTAGGCGTTCCCCCGGGCATCGACAAGGTGCAGCAGGTGAGGTGGTAGGGCCGGGTCCGCGACGATGTGGACGGCTCCGACCGTCTGCCGCGCGAGTTCCATGCGCGGGTCGTCGTACGCCGTGATCACGACGCCGCCTCCGTCGCTGGCGCGCATATGTGGGCGGTGTCGTTGTGCCGGTCCAGCATCCAGCGCCGCTGGTCGAGCCGGTTGAGGTGGTGCTGCCAACGGGTGATGGAGCCATGGGACACGGTGAAGCCCGCCGGCGAACCCAGCGGGATCGCGAGAAGCAGGGTGTGCGCGACGATCACGGTCTCGCCGTGTGCGGCGAACAGGACGCGATCGCCCTCGTGCCGGTCGATGAGACCGTGGAGGAAGTCTCCGGCCCGCTGGAGGTAGCCGTTCCAGGTGTCGGAACCGTCCGCCCAGGGCCGGTCGGGGTGGGCGTGCGGCCCGCCGTCGGCGGCGGTCTTCACCTCGGTCCAGGATTTGCCGTCGGCCACGCCGTGGATGGGGCCGCCGAGACCGGGCGCGGTGCGCATCGGCAGGCCGAGGGCCTGGCTGAGGATCTCGCCGGTCTGCCGAAGCCGGAGACGAGGGCCGGTGTAGAGGGCGGTGAAGGGTCTGTCGCGATGCTCGTCAGCCAGCCGGGCGGCTGCCTGTTCAACCTGGTGGTACCCGAGGTCGGTGAGCCCGGTGCAGGTGACTGGGCCGCCGACGACGCCGTTGGCGTTGCAGTGGGCTTCGCCATGGCGGACGAAGACAAGTTCCGTGGTGATCATGCGAGACCCTGGAGTCGGGGGCGCGGAACCGGCCAGCCGAAGCGGTAACCGTTGCGCCCGGCGTACGGGGCAGTCAGAACGCAGTGCAGGGCGAGGAAGTCGTCGAGGCGCTCGCGATCCGTCGTACCGAGCCGGGAGTCGTGGCGGCCGGCGGCCTTGTTGTACGTGCTCAGGGCCTCCTCGATGACCAGCGGACTGATCGGGCCATACGTCATGATCAGTGTCGCGATCAGCTTGGCCAGGTCGTACCCGAACGGGGCGAGAGTGAGGTCGTCGGTGTCGAGGGTGAAGAGCGTGCCGTCCTCGGTGAACAGGAAGTTCCGCGGGTTGCTGTCCTTGTAGAAGGCGGTGGGCCCCTCGGCGGTCTTCCCCAGCAGCGTCAGCATCGCGTGCAGAGCGACCCTGTCCGGCAGATACCCCTGCTCCAGCCGCCTGCGTAGTGCCACTTCGCGTACCGCGAGGTAGTCGCCGAACAGAACGCCGTCGGGGAATGTGTGCGGCTCGTCCAATGGGACGGGGCGCAGGTCACTGACCCAGGCGGTGCCGTGGGCGTCGCCCAGCTGCCCCGCCAGCCGCAGCAGGTCGCCGCGTTCTGCGTGGCGGCCTTCGATCCGCTCGAAAGCCAGGCTGTTCGGGCCGATGACCGTCAGGGTCGGCTGGCGGAGCGGCTGCGCGTGGGCGGCCAACCAGGCGTGGTGACGCGCGGCAGCGGCAGCCTGTTCCGGGGTCACGTAGTTCTTGATGAAGCGGATCATCTTCACGTCCGGCCTCCTCGCGGTCGGGCCACGACGTACGTGATGACCGAGCTGGTGGCGATCGGTACGTCCGGGAGGAGTTCGTGGAGCGTGGCGGCCAGCGCACCCGGCTTGCCGTACAGGCCGGGTGCGAGGTCGTACTTCGGGTTCGTGGCGACGTACTCGGCCGCGTGATCGTGTCCGTCGAAGGTGAAGCGGTGCTCCTCGTGCTCGGTCGTGATCACGTTCAGGGAGGGCTTCGCCAGGTCGGCGAGGTTGCCGCCGTGCGCGGAGACGTAGAGGCTCTCGTGGTGCTCGGCGCGCGGGTCGAGGCCGGCGGCGGCCACCAGGGCGTCCATCTCGCGGTAGCTGTCGAGCGCCTTGGTGACGAGGATGGCCACGCCGTCGGGGGCCAGGACACGGGCGATCTCCGCAATGGCCTGCTCAGGGTGCGTCGAGTGGTAGAGGCAGAAGGCGGCGACGGCCAGGTCGCAGGAACCGTCCGGCATCGGCATTCGGTGGAAGTCCCCCGGCAGGAAGCCCACTTGGACACCGGGAACGCGGCCCACCCGCTTGCGGGCATCGGCCACCAGCGCGGGCGCCGCGTCGAGGCCGACGAGGCGTTCCGGATGAAGTTGCTCGGCCAGGACCCGGCTGCTGGTGCCGCGACCGCAACCGATGTCCGCCACGAGGCGGAGACGCTCCGAGCCCTGCGCGCGGTGGGCCCGGGCCAGCTGGACGATGGTGTCGGGTACCGGCCGGCCGGCGGTTCTGGCCCGGATCAACGCGTTGGACCGTCTGGCCAGCCGGGAGGCGTGCCCGTACAGGTCTTCCTGCCGCCCGGGATCGAGGAAAGGGTTGAGGTTCATGCGCCGCACCCCTCTCGGAGGCGCGGGCGGCTCAGCTCTGCTGGGCGGCGGCCTTCCGCAACCAGCGCCGCGTCTGCCGTCGGCTGGTCAGCAGCACCACGTCGGCATGCCCGGTCGCGAACTGGTCGATCTTGGCCATGACACGGGGACGCATCTTGCGCCGGTACGTCGCCACGTACTTGATCACGCCCCAGTGGATGCGGTTGTGCACCCCGTTGCCCTTGTGTCCGGCGCCGTGCCGGAGCTGCCGGGAGAAGACCCCCCACAGTGCGGCGAGGGTGGAGACGTCCATCAGGACGACGGTGTCGCAGGCTTGAAGCCGGATCTGGAGCGTGGAGTTGTAGTTGCCGTCGATCACCCACTTCTCCCGCGCGACCAGGTCGCGTTGCACCGCGGCGAACTTCTCCATGGGCAGTTCGTTCCACTCGTCGTCGTAGAACGCGGCGTCCAGGTGCGTCACCGGGGCGTCCAGGACGTCCCCCAGTGCACGGGCCACATGCGACTTGCCGCTGCCTCCGCAGCCGACGATGGCGACCTTCTTCATGGTGCTCCACACTAGGCGTGCTCAGGTGTCCGGTCAGACCGACCGCCGGAACACTTACGGATGGTCCGGGCTCGGCGGCCTGCAGCAGGAACTTCATCAGGCCGCACCTCGCTGCTCTTCGGCAGATCCCGTGACCGTGGCGAGAACGGTCTCCAGCGCGTCCACCTGACGGCTGAGCCGGAAGAGTTCCAGACGGCCGAGACAGGCGGCGATCAGTTCGGCGTGCCGGTGGCTGCCGACGATCTTCTGGAGCTCGGTGATCCGCCGGATCACCTGTCCCCCGGACTGCACCACCAGTTCCTCGGGAACGAACCGCTCAACGTGCTGAATACCGGCGGGAGCGAGTGGAAGGCACCCGGCGAGAACGGCTTCGAAGATCCGCTGCGTCATCTGACCGACTGCGGCGTATCGCTCGGGCAGTAGCAGGACGGTGGCCAGGGCTCCGCTGTAGAGGCGGTCCACCTCTTCGAAGGGGATCCGGCCGAGGAAGGTGATGTGTGGCCAGCGGCTGGTGTCCGTCCACTTTCCACCGACCTGGTGGTCAAAGCATGCGGCGGCCGGGGAGAAGTAGCGGTCGAACTGTGCGTCGCGGTCGTACCGGTTGCCGACGTAGGCCAGCGCTGTCGCCCGCGGCCTCTCGGCGAGTGCGATCGGGTCTGCCTGGTCCAGCAGCCGGTCGTCGACCGGGAAGAGCAGACGGTGGGCACCGGGCCTGGGAGTGAGGGCTGCCTCGCACACCGCGACACCCGGGGTGCGGCGAAGGATGTTGTCTTCGCTCAGTTGGCGGTCCTTGTCCCAGATCACGGTGGGGGTACTGCGGAGCACGGTGTAGCGCTTGACGAGTTCGGCCTGGCGGTGGAGATCGCAGGTGTGCCCCTCGGCGCCGCAGGGCGTGTTGTTGCGTCCGTCGATGGACCAGCGCCATTCGAGGAACAGCACGTCGATGTCGGGGATGCCGCCGTCGAAGGTGTACGTACCATCGAGGTCGTCTCCTGCTTCAAGGAGGTCCCGGTCGGCTTGGAGGAAGACGATCTCGTGGCCGCGCGCGAGGAGAGCGTCGACCAGAGGGCGGCGGTGACTGCGGCCTCCGTCGGGTGTGTCCGTGATGCCGTTGCCGAGGAAGCCCCAGAAGCTGTATCCGATCTTCACTTGGTGATCCACCGGCCTTCCAGCAGCAGGGCGTCGAGCCCGGAGTTCGCGAGGCAGTCGAGGGCCATGTCCGGGGTGCCGCAGATGGGCTTGCCCTTGACGTTGAGCGAGGTGTTGATCAGCACGGGGACGCCGGTACGGCGAGCGAATGCCCGCAGCACGTCGTGCACGAAGGGGTTCTGGGCCGGGCTGACGGTCTGGAGGCGGGAGGTGCCGTTGGCGTGGACGACGGCGGGGATGTGCTCGCGGGCCTTGTCCGTCACTCCGGAGGCCATGGACATGTACGGCGCGTCCTGGCCGAGGCTGAAGAACTCCCGTGCTCGGTCGGCGAGGACCATGGGGGCGAACGGGCGGAACGGCTCGCGGAACTTCACGCTCGCGTTCAGACGCTCGACGATGCCGGGCTCCAGAGGAGAGGCCAGGATCGACCTGTTTCCCAGCGCGCGGGGGCCGGCCTCCACACGTCCCTGGAACAGCCCGACGATCATGCCGTGGGCGAGCTGGTCGGCAAGGAACTCCGCGACTTCGACGTCCAGGGTCTTCTGCTGGAGTCCCGGCCACGGGGTGAGGTCCAGGTTCGGCTCCGGGTAGGACGGTCCGAGGTAGCAGGCCCGGGCGATCCCGCGCAACGGACGGCCGTTCCTGCTGTCGGTGTGCACGGCGACCGCGGCACCGAGCGCGGTGCCTGCGTCGCCCGGAGCGGGCGGCACGAAGACCTCGTCGAAGATGCCCGCCTCGATGATCCGCCCGATGCTGACGCAGTTCGTGGCCACACCGCCGCCCAGGCACAACCGCCGCGAGCCGGTGAGCAGACGGGCGCGCCGCGCCAGGTGGAGCATCACCTGTTCGGTGCGCTCCTGCAGCGCTGCGGCCAGGTCCTGGTGGACCTCCTGGAGCGGCTCGTCCGGGCGCCAGAGCGGGCAGGTCTCCACGACGAAGCGGCGGGAGGTCCGCGGGTAGCCGGAGGTGAGGACGCGAGGCGGGAAGTAGGCCGGGTCCAGGGCGAAGCCGGTGGCGGTGGTGCGGACCGCGCGGGCGAAGAGCTGCCGGAAGCGAGTGGCGTCGCCGAGGGCGGCGAGCGCCATCACGGTGCCTTCTTCGTCTCCCCGGCGCCAGCCCAGGTGCTCGGTGACCGCCCCGTACACGTAGCCCAGTGAGGCCGGATCGTAAATGGCCTCCAGGGTGCGGGTGGTGGGACGGCCGGCATGGTGGCCATGGGAGATCGTCGTGGTCTGCCGCTCGCCGAGACTGTCGACGACCAGCACGGCGGACTCGTCCCACCCCGAGGCCGCGAAGGCGGCCAGCTGATGGGCGCGGTGATGCAGTACGGGCGAGACCTGCGCGCCGGGGAACTGTCGGCCGAGGGACTGGACCCGGCGCCGGGTGCGCAGCGCGACCTTGGTGAATCCGGCGGCCCGTGGCAGAGCCCGGTCACGGGTTGTCCCCGAGAGCGCGAGACGCAGGGCCGCGGGGGCCTCGGCGAGGTATCGGACGGGCTGGAAGTTGTACGCGACGGCGTCGACGTCGCCGGGCGTGAGGCCGGCCTCGCCCAGCAGCCACTCGACGGCGTGGCGGGGGTACTCGTGGGTGTGCTTCTTCTGGGAGAGGCGTTCCTCCTCGACGAAGCCGACCAGTTCACCGTCCACCAGGAGCGCGGCGGCGGAGTCATGCGTGTAGGAGCAGAGACCGAGAATGACGGCGGGCACGTGGTCCATCGCAGTCGTCACCTCGTTCCCGCGGCAGCCTGTGCGGCCGAGGTTCCGGTGCGGCAGGTCAGTTCGCCGTACCAGGCGGTCAGGGCCTCACCGAGCGGTCCTTCGATGGCGTCGGCGACGCGCCACGCCTCCTCGCGCATCCCGTCCTTCCACAGCCGGTAGCTGCACATCGCCTCGGCCATGGAGTCCCAGCCCGGATGCCCAGTCTCAGCACGTGCCTCGACTCGGCCGAGTAGTTCGTCGAAGCCCTCCCACGGCGTGGTGAGTTCGGGCATGAGCGGGCTCGCGACGACGTCGGTCAGCCCGTCGGCCCTGTCGAGGTCACGCTCGTAGATGTGCAGCGAGCTGACGTGATGGTGGTACTCGCCCAGCTCCGCGTCGAGCCAGCCGGCGACCAGCTCGTGCAGCGTGGTGAAGAAGAACAGGTCGTACGGCAGGCCGATCCACACGTCCTGGCCGCGCATGGTGGTGGACATGTGCAGGCGGCCGGCACGCAGGTGGAAGCGGAAGCCGAGCGTGCAGGGGACGTCCTTGTGCCCGGCGGTGTCGCGGGCCGGGTCGTACAACTGGATCAGGGCGCGGCGGGAGTCGGGGTCGTCCTTGAGGATCTCGACCACGCGGTGGAGCTGGTCCACCTTCCCGGCCCAGTTCCGCATCCGCGGCCCGTAGGCACCCTGCAGGATCCCGTTGTCGGCGTACTGCCGCAGCTGCTCGTTGTATCCGTAGATCCACGGGGCGTCGGTCCCGGAGAGATGCCAGACGGTCTCGGCCACCGCGAAGGCGGGATTCAGGATTCGGGCGGGCGGCGCGTACAGCAGACGGGCCCTGGGCTCGGTCAGCGTCATGTTGACGTCGAAGACCTCGCGGGTGGCCATTCCGCGCGGGCTGACCTTGTCCCCGCTCTTGGCCAACATCACTGCACCGATGAAGAGTTCGGCAACGCTGTCGCCTGTGAACGTGTTCGTCATCGACTGTCGGTCCCTTGCGCTGAGTGGTGGGGAGCGGTGCTGCCGGACAGCGCCTGGGTGACGATGTCCGCGACGGCATCGGCGCTGCGGCCGTCCCAGTGGCAGATCGACTCCCTGGCCGCCGTCGGTACGCGTACGGTCTGCGGAGACTCGTCGATACACGTCAGGAACCTGGCGATATCCCGGCTGGACTCGCAACGCCAAGCGGCCCCGTGGTCGGCGAGTCCCAACGTGCGCGTGGCAGGAAGCGCCAGTTCCAGTACGGGCACTTCGAGGAGCAGAGCCTCGATCCCGCACGTCGATGACGCGCTGATCAGGGCATCCCCGCCAGCCAGGCATCCGCGGGCTCCGACCTCCGAGCCGATCAAGGCGACCGGGACACCGTTCAGCACGTCGAGCAGAGGCGACAGCGTCTCGGCGTTCTGGGCGGGGTGTGGCGCCACCACAAGGCCCCAGCCGCCCTTCGCGTTCCGTAGTCCCTCGGCCAGAACCTCGGTCTGGCCAAGAAGCCGCTGCTCGTTGAACGGCTGGCACGCCCACACGACGATCCTTGTCGGCGCTGAACCCGTCTGCTCCTTCAACATCCTCTGCAGGTAGGCCCGCTGGCCGAGGCGGTCGACCTGGGTGAGCCCGTCGAACCGCGGCTGGCCGACGACGTACGTACGAGCGTCAGCGCGTCGAGTCCGCGCCTGGGCCGCGCGCACATCACGCGCCCCCATGACCGCGACATGGCGGCAGCGCTGGGCGTGCGAGGAGGTCTGCCCCTCGATCCACGCGCCGTGCTGGACGTAGACGGTGTCCGCGGCAGCACGTTCGGCGGCGCGAACGGCGAGGACGCCGAGCGGGCTGGAGTCGTTGCTGCACAACAGGACCCGACTGTGGGATTCGAGGAGAACGGCATCGAGCCACTGCTCGACGTACAGCGTTGCCGACCAAGACGGTTGGGTGCAGCCGGCGCTGCGCACAAGCACTCGGGCGGCGAGCCACGCCAGTCGGCCGATGCCGATCTCGTGCTGTCCTACTCGTACCGTGCGCTCGTTTTCGGGCCGGAAAGCGCTCTGGGCAGGTACGTCTCTGTGTCGGCCAAGGGCTTCTTCTGGCAGGCGGAGCACGGTGATTCCCGGTTCCGACGTATCCGGGAAACGTTGATCCACTTCGGAGGCCATGTCCACGACGGTGCTCCCCACCCCTTGGCAGGCGAGGTCGGAGAGAACCGGAAGCAAAGTCTCCGCATGGCGGGATGACCAGGAGACGCCGCACACGGGTGCGGTGGTGACCTTCAAGCGAGGCTGGACCGGCACAGCGAACTCGCCACCTTCCGGAGTGAGTTGGCCGGGCTCGCCGTGCCCGAGGAGAAAGGAAAGACCTGCCTCGGACACTTCGTACGCGACGTAGCCGAGAGACGTACTGCCGCCGGCCACCACCAGATCCTCGGCTGCGCCGAATACCGTGGTGGTCGGCACCTCGTCCAGTTCCAGGAGCTGCCTCACCAGGCGGGTGACCAGGCGGCGAATCGGTACGTGGTGGACCGACAGCCAGCTCACGCCGCCGGCCGTCACGAGCGCATCACCGTACTCTGCTTCCAGCGCGGTCATCAGCGCCTCGACGCCTTGGCCAGAGTCGGTCACAGCAGGCTCCCCTCGATGAGGGGCACGCTCTTCTTGCTCACGTCGAGCAGTCGAAGGAGGTCCACCGGCGACTGTGCGATCTGGGGCTCCGGAGTGCCGGGGGCGCCATAACCCCAGGCGGCGTGTACGTAGGAGACACCGGCTCGGCGAGCGGCCTCACGGTCTACTTCCATGTCGCCCACGTAGGTTGCGGACGCCGGATCGGCCGCGAGGTCAACGAGGGCGAGCAGCAGCGGGTCCGGGGCCGGCTTGCCCCTCCCCGGACCGCCGGGTGCGCGGACCGTGGCGAAGGGACAGCCGAGTTGGGCGAGGAGCGGAGCGGCTCTGTCCAAAGGCTTGGACGTCACGACGCCGAGGCGCCAGTCGGCGGCAGCGAAGGCATGGAGCACCTCTTCCACGCCTTCGAACGGTCGGGCCAGAGGGGAGGCGGCCTGCGAGGCCGCCGTGTACGTCTGGTGGATCCGATCGGCGTCGGCCAGTTCGAGCCGCTCCATGATGTCGTTGAACGGACGGCCCAGATGCTGCTCGTACATCTCGAACGGCAGGTCGATGCCGTGACTCTGCTGGACCGCACGCCACGCCTCCTGCATGACGGGGCGCGTATCGACCAGGACACCGTCCAGGTCGAGGAGCAGGACGTGTTGCGTCACGACGTCTTCCATCTTCTTCCTCGAAGGTAAGGGCGCGACGACGGGCGCGTGTTGAGCAGGCATGGCGAACGCCTCCATGGCGAGCGAGTAGGGCTGAAAGGGGTGTGCGGTGGGGGTCGGGCCGCAGGGGACGGACTCTCGGCGTTTCACGACCGCGAGAACCCGCTTGCCGCTGCCGTCTTCGTTGGGGCAAGCCGTCCATGCGTCGGCCTCGGCAGTGACGAGCAGCAGACCGCGTCCGTCCAGCGAGTCCGGCCCACTGGTGCGAGGGATCGGCGGCAAGGGGGAGTTGTCCTCCACCTCGATGCCCACGGTTCCGCTCTGGGCGGTGAGGGTCAGCGTGATGTGCTCGGCCACCATCTGGCCGTTCGCGTCCGCGGGGCGCTCGGTGCCGCCTGGCATACCGCCGTGGCGCTCGGCGTTCGTGGTGAGTTCGCTGACGATCAGGACCGTGCGGTCCATTAGCTCTTCAAGTCCCCAGGCCGACAGCGTTTCCCGCGTGAAGGTCCGTGCCGCCCCGGGCGCCCTGTCGTCCGAGACCATGGTGAGGCTCACCCGGTACTCGGGGGACTCGATGACGGACTCCAGGCTCCAGATGGGCATCATCTCGGCCTCCTCACAACGTCCGCCGGAGTCCGTCAAGGACTCGCCGGCAGGTCTCGGTGGAGGCGTCAAAGCTGCGGAGGTGCGCGTCGACCGCCGTTCTCGGACCTCCTTCTCTGGCCTGGGCAGGCTCGGAGACATGGCCCTGCCCGCCCGGCGGCATCCGGTCTCCAGAGCCGTACGTCTGGATTGCGTTCACCGAATTCCTCCCGGGGGAAAGCCAGCTGGTGGTTTGGTTGACCTTGAGCGAACCGTGAATCACGGTGGGTTGGTATCCCCCACCGGTCGGCGATGCCGTCAAACCCGTCAAAGATCATCTTGTGGACAGGGGCGCACGATGAGGCGCGAGCGGAACGAGAAGCTGGCCGCTGCGATCGCGGAAACCGGCTGGTCGCAGCCGAAGGTCGCCGCTGCCCTCGTACGGGTTGCGGCCGAGATCGGCGCCGACGAGCTGCTCGGCACCAGCCGCTCGCACATCGCGATGTGGATCGCGGGAACGGAACCCTCCGGGCGGGCGCCCCTTATCTTGAGCGAGACGTTGTCCCGTCGGCTCCAACGCCCCATCACTCCCGCCGAGATCGGCCTCACCCCGCCGAAATCGGGTGCGGCCATGGCATCCGAATGGCACGTCGATACGGTGAGTGCGTTGGTGGATCTGGGGAGAAGCAACGTGGACCTGGAACGACGCCGAGTGCTGGCCGGGACGGCATACTCGGTGACCGGACTCGCCCTGCCTGGACAGACGTGGTGGGACGAGGCCCCCGAGCGTGCCCGATCGCGTCCCGCTTCGACGAGCCGGAGAATCGGGGCTGCCGAGATCAACGCGGTGAAGGAGATGACCGAGTTCTTCTCGAAGCGCGACCAGCGCCAAGGCGGAGTGGACGGCCGGACGGCTCTCTACCAGTACATCTACGACGACGTCGCGACGTACGTCGGCGGTGTCTTCGCCAGTGACGAGACGCGCTGCCGCCTCTTCGCCGCCGCTGCCGAGCTGGTGTACGTCGCCGGCTGGATGAGCTT
Organism: Streptomyces sp. ADMS; assembly: GCF_033441795.1. Classification (NCBI taxonomy): domain Bacteria; kingdom Bacillati; phylum Actinomycetota; class Actinomycetes; order Kitasatosporales; family Streptomycetaceae; genus Streptomyces; species Streptomyces sp. ADMS. The sequence continues at coordinate 14,567 of NZ_JAVFVX010000127.1, forward strand.
CGACGCGTCGCACCACGAGGCCGCCCGGCGGTACTTCACCCTGGCGGTGAAGCTGGCGGCCGAGGCCGAGGACGCACCGCTGGCCGGCCACGTCCTGCGAGCCATGGCCCACCAGGCGACAGATCTCGGCCACCCCAAGGAAGCCGTGGACATCGCGACGGCCTCGGTCGAGCACAAGCGGTACACCCTGGCGACTCCCCGCGAACGAGCCTTGCTAGGCGTCGTGCGGGCGCGGAGCCTGGCCACGGCCGGACAGCGCCACGAAGCGCGTACAGCCCTCCTCCGGGCTGAGGACGACCTCGCAGCGGCAAAGCCCGGGGATGACGAACCCGCCCGCGTCTGGTTCTTCTCCGAGGCCAGCCTGGCGCACGAGACAGCTCGTACGCTCTGGGCTCTCGGCGATCTCCAGGGGGCCCAGGACGAGTTCTGGCGCAGCGTCCACACGAGGGAGACCGGTGCCTTCGGTCGTACTCACGTCGTGACCTTGGGGTATCTGGGCGCCGCGCAGGCGAGTCAGGGCAACGTCGAGGCGGCGTGCAGCACTTGGGCCCAAGCCCTGAACGCCATGAACGGCGTCCATTCTGGCCGAGCCCGCGAGGCGGTGATCAACATGCGCCGGGTTCTCTCCCCGTACCGCAACCGCGGGATCAGCGCGGCAGCGGAGATCGACGAACGAGCCAAGGCCGTGCTCAGGCGAGTAGCCTGACCGCGCCATGACGATGGGGGCGCGCGGTGCGGACACGTACTGGGCATCCCATCTGGAGGAAAAGAAGGGGCAGTTGTGACCGCACAGTCCATCGAGGTGCCGATCGTCGCCACGGTTGTCGGGGGCCATCTGAAGGTCGGCGACGACTTCCAGGGCGGCGTGGAATCCATCATCCGGCTGCGCCCGGACTACCCCCTCGACACGTTGCAGGGGATCGAGGAGTTCTCGCATCTCCAGGTCACCTGGTACTTCTCCGAGGGCTCACCCAGCGACGTCGCGCTGCACGCCCGCAGCCCTCGCAACAACCCGGAGTGGCCGGCGACCGGAACATTCGTCCACCGCAACCACCGGCGCCCCGCCCGCATCGCAACGTCGTTCCCACGCCTGCTCAGCGTGGACGGACGCGACCTCCACGTGACGGACCTCGACGCCGTCGACGGCACACCGGTCATCGACTTCGTGGCCGTGTTCAAGGAGATGCTCCCTCTCGGTCCTGTCACACAGCCCTCGTGGCCGACCGAGATGCTCCAGAACTACTGGAGGGATGCGCGCGAGCGGTGAGCGAAAGATGATCCACGGCCTGGCCCGCGCCAGCACGGCCGAGCTCTACAGTTGCCCGCCCACCCCACGGAGCACGTCACCGACGGTCTGGCAGGAGTCGACTCTGTGCTGTGCGCGGCGGGCGCGTTCATCCGGGTCTCGCGCGAAGGTAGCCTGCCGTCCCGGGTGGTAGGTGCTGACCACCTTCAGACTCCGTTCACGGACAACTCCGGGGTGCGTCTTGAGCAGGCGGCGCCACGCGTCCTGGGCTTCGGCGCCCTGGAGAAGCACGACCTCGGCCTTCGGCATCAACCCCAGCAGCCGCTTCAGGACCTCGACGCCAGCCTGAAGCTCGGCCGCCTTCGGCGAGCGGTTGATGTACCAGGGGTAGGCGTTCCAGGGAGTGACGTCTCGCGGCGCGATCCCCGCCCCCTCGAAGAGCTGGACCTGAAGCTCCGCTGTCGGATCGTCGTTCTCCACGCACAGAAATCCGGAGCCGACACCCTCCTGAGTCTTGGGGCCCGGGTCCCGCAGGATCGACAGGGCGCGCGCCTCCACTCCCCCGTGCCAGGGGGCGACGTGCGGCATCCAGCCACGCCCGTCCTGGTCGCGCAAGGCGTCGACCATCTCATTGATCGGACGTACGTGAGGGGCATAGCGCCCCTGCTCCTGCTCTATCCGGAACGCCTCGTCCCGCATCCGTCTCGCCATATCTCCTCCAACACCGGCTCACACCATCGCGGGGACCCTACCGGGAACGTCTGACACCGCAGACTGCTCGATCGACTCTGCCCACAGATGCCGGAGGACGAGTAGCGAAGGACGCGACAGAGGCTGCGGGCAGCTTCTGCTGTCGATGGGAAGTCCTGAGTGAGCATCACAGAGAGCTACACGCCACCTGGCCGTAGCTATGACGAGAACTGGGCCGAGGACTGTCAGATGCGCCTGGCACGATGCCTGGCATGAGCCCGACACCAGAGCTGACGCAGAGGACCCTGACCGCACGCGGCTTCCGCGGCTTCGTGCCGTTCCGTGAACTGCCCGACAGCAACGTCCCCACCGGGCACGGAATCTACGTGGTAATCCGCACGGACACCTCGCCCCCGTCGTTCCTCCCCACCAGCCCTGCCGGACACCTCAAAGGCCGCGACCCATCCGTGACCGCCGACAAGCTCGACGATGCCTGGGTGGACGGGGCAACGGTCGTGTACATCGGCAAGGCCGCGGGCCGGGACGGACTGAACCAGCGGCTTGCCGACTACCGCCGCCACGGCACTGGTCTGCTGGCCGGCCATTGGGGCGGTCGCTACATCTGGCAGCTGATCGACTCGGACACACTGCTCGTCGCCTGGCGGCCGATGACCGAGGACGACGCGGGTGAGGCTGAGCAGGACCTGATCGACGAGTTCAAAGAACTCCACGGAGGAGCTCTGCCCTTCGCCAACCTCAGGAACAACGCCCGAAGGGCTCCAGGGATGGACACCAACATCGACTAAGCCGTGGGACCCGCGCTGGGCCAGAGGAACAAGTAGGCGGCGAGGCCGACGATGTCACCGGCTTCGTCCTCGACCAGGAGCGCGGATGCCAGAGGCGGGGAGCCGAAGAGGGCCTCCTCCACCTGAGCCTGGCGTTCCTCGAACGGCTGGATCTCCGTCGAGCTTGGTGGCGTCGTTGGCCACATCAGCGACGGCGTCAACCGGCAGCTCGGGTCAGCAACGCTTCTATGCGGGAGCGGATGGACGTGGCCCGGGGGTCGGTATAGGGGGTCAGGTGGGTCAGGGCCTCGATCCAGTGACCACGGGCAGTCTCCGGGTCCTCCGGGTGAACGGCTGCGGCCAGGTGGTCGAGTTCCAGGGCGAGTTGCCAGGTGTCCCCCAGGTCGCGGTGAACGGCCGCGGCCTGGCGGTGGAAGGTGGTGGCCTCGCCGTGGCGGTCCATCGCGGCATACGTCTGGCCCGTGCCGCGCCAGGCCAGGGCTTCGCGGCTGCGGTCGCCGAGACGCCGGTAGAGCATGGCGGAGCGCTGGTAGGAGGTCAGGGCGTCGCCGTACTGGGCGACGGTGCGCTGGATGTCGCCGAGGGTGAGGAGCCAGAAGCCTTCCCGGGTGTGGTCGCGGAGGGCGAGCGCGATATCGAGCGCCTCGTCGATGGATCGCCGGGCGGCATCCGTGTCGCCCTCTTCGAGTCGCAGGGCGGCTGCGATCCGAAGGATGTTGCCTTCACCGCCACGATTGGCCAGGGCCCGGTGCGCGGCAAGCGCCTCGTCGATGACCGAGGCGGCCTCCGGCAGGCGGCCGGCGCTCAGGCGAGTGCTGGCGATGTTGGACAGTGCGATGGCGGTTCGTTGAGCATTTCCCAGGTCTCGGAAGACGGACATGGCCTGCCCGAAATGCGCGTCCGCCAAGTCGAGTTCGCGCTGTCGTAGATGGATCAGGCCCATGGAGTTGAAGGCCTGGGCCTCGTCGAACCGGCTCTGCGAGCTGCGAGCCAACGTGACGGCTCGCTCCAGAGCGCCCAGGCCCTCGGAGAAATTGTTCAGAGCCCTGTGCGCGATACCCGTGTTGATGAGCAGCCGTGTCTGCGCTCTCTGGTCCTCGCGTCTTGTCGCTGCCTCCAGTCCGATTCGGCTCAGTTCCAGCCAGTCCCGCTCCGACGAGGAGGCGGGACGTGCGAACCACAGGATGGTGGCCAACTGCCAAGCCGTCTCGTCCATTCCGTTCCGGGCGGCGTCGCGCACGACGGGGAGGAAGTTGCCCTGTTCCCGTTCGGACCAGTCAGCGGCGGCGTTGTAGTCGGTGAAGACGAGGGGCGTGACTTCCGGCAGGGGTCCAGGCAGTGGCAGGTGGTCCTCTGACGGGGAGAGCCACGTCTGGGCGGCGTCGGCGGTGTGCAGGTACCAGCTCAGGACGCGTCGTCGCGCAGCTTGCCTTTGGTCGGACGACTCCTCTGCCTGCGCAAGGTCGGTGGCGTACGCGCGTAGGAGGTCGTGGAACTGGAACCGGTCCGGAGCGGTCTGCTCCAAAAGGTGGGCCCCGACCAGATCGTCGAGTAGCTGGCGTGTTCGGCTGGGTGTGACTTCGCCGAGGGCGGCGGCAGCGAGGAGGCTGAACGCCGCTCCAGGGTGCAGGCCAAGGAGGCGGAAGAGGCGAGCCGAGTGCGTGGACAGAGCGCGGTAGGACCAGGTGAAGACCGAACGGATGGCTTCGGCCTCGTCATCGATGCCGGTGCTGAGGGCGTCCCAGAGGGCGGACTCGTCACGCAGATCGCTGATGAGATCGTCGAGTCGCATGTGCGGGTGGCTGGCGGCCCGTTCGGCGGCGATCCGCAGGGCAAGCGGCAGACGGGCACACAGGTGCGCCAGTTCTGCGAGTTTGTCGGCGTCGTCCTCGGGTCGATAGCCCTTCGTGACCGCGCGCAGCAGAGCGACTGCCTCCGGCTCCGGAAGCGTG